>CAZPXJ010000128.1:0-8791 GCA_964590855.1 uncultured archaeon | reverse complement strand
CATTTCTGTTACAAAGGTTCCTACATATCTAACATCTATACCTATTTCCTCTAGTTTTTCACTGACACCAAAGTTATCACTGCAAGCTTTACAAGCATATACTTCAACACCAGCATCTATCAACAACCTAACTTGTTCTTGAAAATCTAAATTCTCTAGAACAATTTTTTCTGTTGGTCCCCAAAGGATAACTCTAACTTGATCCATCCATCCTCTAGTTTTAGAATTGTAGGAATATGGAAAACTTAACTCTCGGTGAACAACTGTATCAGCACTACTCAAAATCATAAATACCTTATGCATGGATTTGTAGAATTTAATCTACTTATAATATTTCACTTCTTACATTTTTGTAAATAATATATATTTATATTTCGAAATTCTTCAAGTTGAACACTATGAAAAAGAAGTTATTATTATTGGGGATGCTTAGTATGTCAGTATTTTTCGCTAGTTTAAGTCAGGCACATTCCCCTTCAAATATTATTATAGATTATAATTTTGATACAAAAATTCTTACAGTAACTGTAAACCACGCTGTTAGTGATCCTGATACTCATTATATTAACCAAATTGATGTTTGGATTAATGATGTTTTCAACACTACAGAGTATTATGTAAGACAATTCGAAACAACATATCAGATTGACACATTCAATATAACTGCAAGTCATGGAGATTTAATTAAAATAAAGGCACATTGCAATGTTTCTGGAAGTTTAATTGAAGAATTTACACTTCAAAACCCAGCAATTCCAGAATTTGGATTTATTTTACCTTTAGCCGTTTTCATCATTACTGGTTTATTCTTAGGTTGGAGATTACATAAGAGACATATTGCGAAGAACTAATACTTTTTTTCTAATTTTTTACAACCTCGTTACGATAAAATTTTATATGTAACGAATATAATTCAGTTGAATTATATGGAAGACTTAATAGCAAAAGCTATAGATAAAGCTGAGAAGGGAGGAGCATCCTTTGCAGAAGTTAGAGTATTTGGTTACAAATACGAGACCGTATCTACAAGGGATGGACAGATAGAATCCTGTGGTACTTACAATGATAGAGGATATGGAATCCGCGTAATCAAAAATGGAGCATGGGGATTTGCTTCCACAGCTGTCATTGAAGAGAACACAGTAGATGAGATTGCAAATCTAGCCATCAAAGAAGCAGAAGCAACAAGTAAGGTTCAGAAGAATCCTATTGTATTAACTGAAGAACCCATCATCAAAGACAAGTATAAAACACCTCACAAAATCAATCCTTTTGATATTCCAGTTGAAGATAAGATAGAGATTCTGAAACTCTCTGATGAAATTATCATGGAGCAAGGAGATGTCATTAAATCGCGTAGTAATAACATGAGTTTTTACAACGTCTATATGGATTATGGTAACAGTGAAGGGTCAAGAATTACTCAAGAAGAGTTATTTACAGGAGAAGGTGTATCAGCAGTTGCAATAGTTAATGATAATCAATCTCGAAATGAAGAACTCTATGAGATGAGAGGGTATGAATTTATTGATAAATTTGATTTTGAAAAAACTTCTGATTACGTTTCCAAAGAAGCTGTACTTCTAGCAACTGATGCTAAAGCACCAAAGTCTCAGAGAACAAATTTCATACTTGAGCCATTTCAGCTTGGGTTAACTATACATGAAAGCTGTGGGCACCCTACAGAACTTGATCGTGTTCTTGGCTGGGAAGCCGATTTTGCAGGAACCAGTTTTCTGACTCTTGATAAGCTAGGAATTAATTATAAATATGGTTCTGAGAAAGTAAACTTAGTATGTGATCCTACCATGCCTTATGTTTTAGGACATGAGAAATATGATCATGAAGGTGTTGCAACTAAGAAGTTTGATGTAGTTAGAGAAGGTATTTTCAAAGGATATCAATCTGACCGACAAACAGCTAAAATTGTTGGTTTAGAGCACAGTAATGGTAATGCTCGTATTGCTCGTTACAATAGAGTTCCTCTTATTCGCATGAGTAACCTTTATCTTGAACATGATCCTGAAGGACCTAAAAACCTCGATGCATTAATTGCTGAAACCGATAAAGGAATCTATGGAATAGGTTGGAAATCACATTCAATTGATGACAAACGAATTAACTTCCAATTTGCCGTTCAAATTGCATATGAGATTAAGAACGGTGAACTTGGTCAACCTCTGAAGAACACAATTTATCAAGCAGCTACTCCAGAATTTTGGGGAGGACTTGATATGAAGACACAAGAATGGGACATTCAAGGACTTGGACCTAGTTGTGGTAAAGGAGCTCCACACATGCAAGCTATGTGGGTTTCACATGGAGGTCCATACTCGAGATTTAAGGATGTGAATATCTTTTCAGGGTGATTATGATGAATTTAGAACAACAAAAAGAATTACTACTAGAATTATCAGAGATTGCATTAAAAAAGGTAAAAGATCTTGGAGCTGAAGCATTTGTCAATGCTAGCGTTTCCAAACAATTTGCAACAAGATTCTCCAACTCTGAAGTACTACAAAATTATGTGGATTTTCAAAGGGATTTTGCTTTAACTGTAGTCTATAAAGATAAGCAAAAATCAACATCTTCAACTAATGATCTTTCAGAGCAAAGTATTCTTAACTTAGCTGAATACGTAACCAAAATCGCAAAACTCGTACCTCCAGACCCTATGTATCCTGGAATGATAACTGAAACACAACAATTTCCTAAACTTCGATTAAACGACCCCAGTGCTCGAAATATCCAACCTGATAACATAGTGGACAAAATTAATGGAGCTATTATTGCAGGTGAATCGGTTGATCAAAAAGTTGAAGGTGTATCTGGTAATTTTCTCTTAGTTGATGGTTATACTTTATTCGCATCTTCATCTGATGTTGAAGTAATATATCCAGAAACAGGAATTGTAACTACTCTGAATACTCAAGCAAAACAAGGGGATGAAGAGAGCAGATCTAACAGTGATTTTGGATCAAGATTTTTCAACAAATTGGATATGGAAACTGAATCAAAAGAAGTTGCTGGGAGAGCTGTTAATGCCTTAGGTGCTATCTCTATTGAACCTGGTGATTATGAGGTAGTCTTCGATCATCAAGCTGCATCAACACTAATGTTCATGACAGCTATGGCAACATCTTCTATGCAACTCATTAGTCGAATGAGTTTCCTCAATGATAGAATTGGTCAACAGGTTTTCGATGACAATTTAACTGTTATAAATGAACCTCATAATCTTGAATTACTCAGTGCAAGACCAATTGATGACGAAGGTTTGGCTACACAAAGTTTCCCAGTAATTGAAGATGGAGTTTTGAAAAATTACTCATTTTCAAGGTTACATGCTGCACGATTAGGTGCTACACCTAAAGGTTGTGGATTCAGTTTCTTTGGCAGATCTATTGGATTTCCATTTGCATCTGTGATGAGACCAGGAAACAAGAGTAAAGATAAATTAATCTCAGAAGTTGACAACGGGCTGTTAGTTACAAATCTACATTATACTAATTTTGTAAATCCACCACTAGGATCTATTACAGGTATGTCCAAAGATGGATTTTTCATTATAAAGAATGGTGAGATTGTAGGCTCAGCAAAGAATATGAGATTCACTGACGAAATACCTAGATTCATGAAGGAAATCGATATTGGTCAAGAACTGAGACAACCAACTTCAATGATGGGAATTGGAGGAATGGTTGCTCCAATCAGAGCTAAAAGCTTCAAATTCACAAGTAAAACAGAACATTAGTTCTTCTTTACTCTCTTTTTTTTATTTCAAAAGAATATTTCTCTTTATCAATCCAAATACATTTTGTGCATGAATCACAAGAATCACTACAATTACCTTGAGATAAAAAGAAGCGAGCAAATCTTCTTCTTAGTTTAATCCAGAAAGAAAGGTCGTTAATAGGATCTTCACACGAATTCATTTTTTTTACCTCATATAAATGGTGCTAATGAATGATATACAATGATCGTAAGTATAGAAGTTACAAGCAAAGGATAAAACATACCTATGAGAGTCATTTTCCAGCTCTTAGTCTCTGATCTAATTGCTGCTATTGTGGCAAAACAAGGAAAATGAGAAAGCTGAAACACCAAGAAAGCTATTACTTGAGCTGGTAACCAAGTAGCTTTTGTGATTCCTCCTGGATAGAGTATAGATAATGATGAAATCATAGCTTCTTTAGCAGGAATCCCAAAAATTAGTGTTACTGTCATCTTCCAATCAAATCCGAATAAAGGCAGAGTAATAACTTCCAACCCCCTTCCTATATATTCAGCGATGGATAATTTTGAGACAAGAATAGGACTCATTTCAACATATAATAGCACTGCATCTTCTGTCGGTTTAACAAATGGTACATGACTGATGAACCAAATTAAGAGTGATGCAATGAATATGAAAGTTCCTGCTTTTTTCAAGAAGATTCCTGCTCGTTCCCATGTTAAATTCATAACATTTTTGAATCTTGGACGGCGGTAATCTGGAAGTTCTAGTATAAGAGGTATTGGTAATTCATGCTCATAGAACATTCTAAAGAAAAATGCTGTTAGAAGTACAAACAGAATGCTAACACCATATAAGGCTAGCATAATAAGAGCAGCTAACCAAGGTTCAAAGAATATACTTGTTAGAAAAGCAATTATTCCTAATCTAGCAGCACAAGGAATAAACGAATTAGCAATAATCATTGTGTTTCTATCTTTTTCGTTCTTTATCGTTCTTGTAGCCATAATACCAGCAACATTGCAACCAAAACCCATTACTAGACTAAGAAAAGCTGAACCTTGCATACCAAACTTACCCATTACTCTATCCATCAAGTATGCTGATCTAGCAAGATAACCAGAATCTTCTAGAATTGCTATTAGTGCATAGAAAATAAGAATTATTGGAATAAATAATAGAACAGCGGTAACTCCAGCTATAACTCCATCAACTATTAAACTGTTCAAAAACGGAGGACTATTGATACTTACTAGCAAAGTCATGACCCAATTGGAAAAGAGATCGAATAACTTTCCTAATCCATCAACTATAGGTTCAGTTGCATAAAAAGTGATTAAGAAAAACGCCGCGAACACTGCTACTAGTATTGGATAACCCCAAATTCTATGAATAAGTACCTCATCTATTTTATCACTCCCAGTTTCCTCAAATCCTTCATCGCCAGATATCACTTCATTAACAATCTGATGTAATGCCTTGTACTTTCTTTTTGAAATTTCTACAGATGGATCAAAGTTTTCATCTTTAGCTAGAAGTTCTATTTTTTGTTCGAGATTAGTTAGGTCAAATTCTCTTGAGAGTTCATCTACAACTATACTATCTCCTTCAAGAATCTTGAAAGCTAGCCATCTAGTAGGGTATTGCAACATGGTTTCTCTTGCTTCAATTTGTTCAGAGATGTTGTTTATCATGAATTCGATTTTTGGGGGATAAACAACTTTGGCAGGAGTAAAAGCATATTTTTCCGTGTGTAAAGAATCATAGATGAATTTCTTGATTCTCAAAATATCATGAGTTTCATAAGCGCAAACATAAAGGATTGGAACACCTAATTTCTCTTGAAGTAATTCAACATCTAAATCTAGACATTCCTTTATAGCTATGTCTTTCATATTAATGATTATAGCAATATTCTCAGTAAGTTCCATTGCTTGAAGTGCTACAAATAATGTTCTCTCTAACCTAGTTACATCAGCTATAACACAAACTAAATCAGGTTGTTCTTCGACAATAAACTGACGTGTTACTAGTTCTTCTTCAGATCTTGCGGATAGAGAATAAGTTCCCGGTAAATCAACTAATGAAAAATATTCATCAGAAAGAATGAAATGCCCTTCTTTCCTTTCAACAGTTTTTCCAGGCCAATTACCAATATGCTGATGAGACCCTGTTAATATATTAAAGAGCGAGGATTTTCCAACATTGGGATTACCAAGAAAAGCTATCTTATGTTCAATTGAGTGTTCTAGATCAAAGTTTTTCCTCATATGAGTTCGAAAATGCATTTTGAACTCTTCTCTAAATGAACTATACTGATGAGGTCTAGGTCTCTCTCGTTTTTTTCGAGAATGTCTTCCTTTTTGATGATGGTAACCACATTTCTTAGGCACTAAAAACAAATCCTAATTTACTTCAATTTTAGCTGCTAAACCCCTTCCAATTGCCACGCGAGTTCCTTTAACTTCAATAATAACCGGGCCTGAATCATTTTTGATAACTTTGATTTTCTCCCCAGCATGAATACCTAAATCAGCTAGAAATCTGTGAGCTTTACTACCAGCCCGAATGTTAACAATTGTATGAATACCATTCTCATTCATGTTATTAAGATACTTCACAGACACAGTAATAACCCACTTCTAACCACATAGAGAAAATTTGGATATATCCAAACTTTCAGTTTTGTTATAATCGATTAGAGTATTTTATAAGATTATCGTTAGAACTTGTAAAAGTTTGGAGAAAGATAATATATATCCAAATATCAAAGAGTTAAGTTATCAATTATTCTTGGTAAATGGGTTTATTTCTAGCTAAGATAAATTTAAAAGATTTAAGAAATAAAGTTGATATTGAAGAAAGTTGAATATTTTAGAAACAGAATCGAAACAGATTCATTTTATTAGGAGGATTGTTATCTGGAGTGTTCTAGTAATTGTTTCTTTAGCTGCAGTTTAAGTACTACTAATTATTATGATTGATTTTGTTGAATTTGCCATAATAGCTATTCCTGTATGCAGTACTTTTGGAGTATTGTTGTTGATTTTTATGGTGATGATAATACTAACACTAAGGAAAGCAGGAACACAGATAAATCGTAATTGGAGGATAGTTATTTGGAGTGTTCTAGTAATTGTTTCTTTAGCTGCAGTTATAGTTCCCCTAGTTAAGTAAATGAAGTAGTATTTCACTAGGATCAAAAAACCGTGGACTTCTGTAACATGCAATCTTGACCAATCTTGCCACCAAGAAAAACTGAAACCATTTTTGAAGGGATAAAAAGATAAAACTTATGTTAGTAAGAATAGGCATAGCAGCGAACAGGCAAGGAGTGTCTGCGAGTACATTAAGAAGGTGGGAGAAAGAAGAGAAAATGCTTCCTTACGGGAGAACAAGAGGAGGACACCGGAGATACAAACTCACCCAAATAATGGGAGAAGAGAAAAGGGATAATAATTCCAATCACAAGCGTTATAGTTACAATTCCTCTAGTTATAATAGATCTAATCCTCTAAAATGAACATAAAGTGATGTATCTTCTGTTGCCTTACATGGTTTCTAGCCTACCTTATTGTAAACTATCTTTTCAGATGGGGTTCTTATTAAGAAGGGACCACCTACATTTCGAGTGGAACGAAAATTTGGAAAATTAGTGAGTATTATTGCTTTTAATCTATTTCTAAAACTGGCGCAGATACTGTCATCCTTGTTCCAACTACTTCTCCTAGTCTCTTTACATACTCTATCTTTAAAGACATCTCGTATCGATCTAGTAAACTTTGAGTTACAGCTACATCTAGTTTCTTCCTATCCAATACAGCAATCTCTAAAATTTCTGTTTTCTCATCTAAGGATAGGATAACTCCTTCAAAGTGCAGCTTGATGTTTACCTTTTCCTTTCGAGGTTGGGTTACATAGATTTCAACTTTGATTTTTTCATCAGTATACTCTAGCATCCTAATGATGAGATTCACAAACACTCTGTAAAGATATTCATCACCAAGTATGATGACATCTTCTAAGTGAGTGACCTCGGTAGATATTTGGTTGGAGAAGAAATTATCGAGATATCCAATGCTATGTTCAATAACGTCTTTGACACTTATTTTCACTAGAGGTCTTTCTTCTTGGAGCAATAAATTGATGTTTGCATTTTGGACAAGATAAATTGATCTAACCATTATCTCTCTCATTTTCTCCAGAAGTTGTTCAGCTTGTTGGCCTTTACAACCACCATTATCTTTCAATCTCTTGAAGAAATCTAAATAACCAATTTCTGCATGAAGATTGTTTAGAAGGTCATGTTGGAAGAGCTCGAAGAAGAATTGTCTTTGTTCTGCAATATCAAGCATGTCCTTGATATCTCTACAAAGGAAAACTAGGTAATTAAAATTCTTAGTCTTAATCAAAGTTGCAGAAACATGAAAAGGAATTTCTTGTTTATCTTTAGTGATAAAAGTGAATTGATCCATCTTGGATCCTTCTTTGATTGTAGTATCAAGGAAAGCTTTGAACTGCTTGGATTCTTTGATGAACTTTCTCAGATCATGCTTCTGAAGATTCTTTAAGGTTATCCCTAAGTATCGAAGAGCTTGAATATTGGAATCCAAAATGACACCATCGATATCAACAACAAATATCATATCCATACTTTCTTGAAATATAATGTCAAATGTTTCTTGGAATAGTATTGCTTCATCTTCCGGATTCATGGAGAAATACTCCTACTACTCATTTCGTCAATACGAATACATAGTTTATTAAAAATCAAGTATAAAAAAGTTGGTACTTTGTCAGTACCAAACATCTTTGAGTTTCAACCAGTAAGCAGCAATGTTTACAATGAAGTGTATAACAGGAGTTATGATAATTAGAGTCACAATATAGAACCACAAATAATCTGCTGCCCAAGTAAAGGGTAGTGCTAATAATATACCTGTAATCACCCATGACCCTTGATCGTATAAAGGAAGAGCTCCACCAGAAGGTATATTCATTCTACGTTTGATGAACGACCCGGCTAAATCAGCAGCATGGTCACCTATACTCATA
>CAZPXJ010000127.1:0-8791 GCA_964590855.1 uncultured archaeon | reverse complement strand
CAACAGAAGCAGTGGAATCATCGAAAATCAGAATAGATGGGTCAGTTAGAAGGGTTCTAGCTATTGAAATTCGTTGTTTTTGACCTCCCGATAAAGTTATACCTCTGTCCCCAACTTTTGATTCATAACCTTCAGGAAGACCTGTAATGAACTCGTGAATGTTTGCGATTTTGCTAGCTTCAATAATTTCTTCATCTGTTGCTTCTGGCTTTCCAAAAGCTATGTTCTCTTTGAGAGTTGCATTAAAGAGATATGTTTCTTGGAGAACCAATCCTATTTGTCTACGCATCTCTTTCATTTTGTATTTGGATATGTTTTGAGAATCAATTTTAACCGAACCTTGTGAAGGATCGTAGAAGCGAGAAAGCAGATTCACAAAACTACTTTTTCCACTTCCTGTACCACCCAAAATCACCACTTTCTGCCCATGAGGGATCCTAATATTTATATTTTTCAGAATTGGTATACCCTTCTCGTATTCAAAAAAAACATTAGTATAAGTTATGTCACCTTTAAATTTTGGAGGACTGATTGCATCTGGATCTTCTTGAACTTCCTTTTTAGCAGTTGTCAATTCAATTATTCTGTCACCACTTGCTAATGCTCTTTGGAGTATTCCAACTAACCATGTTAACTGTCTGGTTGGACCTGGAAGTAATGCGAGATAAGATAAAAACGCAACAAAATCACCTATATTAAGCTGATAATTTACGATTTGGGTTCCACCAATCATTATGACTAGAGTGGTTCCTATTCCAATTAATAAGGTCATAACGGAGAAATATATTGCTCGATAAACTTGAGTTCTGATTCTCAAATCTCTATAAACTATATTGGAATCATCAAATTTAGTAATTTCATTCTCTTCCTGTGCAAAACCTCTTACAACATGTGCACCAGTAACATTTTCTTGAAGGATAGAAGTTACATCTCCGAACTGTCTTCGTGCTTGATAAAAAAGCGGTCTAACTCTAGTACTAAACCAGTATACCAGCCAGATGAAACCTGGAAACAATCCGACAAGAATTAACCCTAATTGCCAGCTCATAATGAGCATTGCTAAATAAGCACCAATGAAAAAAACAAGCCCGTTCATAATCAATCGCAATGTGAAACTAATTAGACTTTGGATAGCATTTAGATCAGTTGTAACCCTAGTCATAATCTGACCTGTATTTTCTTCATCGTAAAATTCTAGACTTAACATCTGTAGAATTTCATAAATGTCATTTCTGAGGTCGAAAATTACTTCTTGAGCATACTTTGCTGCATAGAATCTTGAGATATATTGTAATAGACCTCCAAAGAGAGCAACACCTAAAATACATGATCCAATAATCCAAACAAGAACCAAATTGTTCTCAGGAATTGCAGTATTAATTACTTCTCTTACTAGAAGAGGAGTAACGAGTCCAATTATAGCTGCGAAGAAGGAAACAACTGTAACAAAAACCAAGAAACCTTTGCGTTTAGCAACGTAAGGCCAGATTACTCTAGCAATTTCCTTTGCAGAATGAATACGTTTCCTATTTTCAAGCCATGACATCTGGTTCAAGTTTTTGTTTAAACGATTTAAGAATTACTATTGAACATTTTTTGTTATCTCAAGAATTTTATTAATCTGTCAAAATAACAAGTAAATGCAAGGGGACAACATTATTTATAAATGTCACTTAAACTATACTTTCAGAATATAATTTCTGGTGGAAAAATAGTGAAAAATCCAAAAGCAATTTGTCTAACGATTATCTTAACATTTATACTTACACCCTTTGTAAGTAATAATATTACCCCTTCATCAGGACAGTTAGTATTTACAGAGAATTGGGATTTCAAAGGGATAATTAACCAACAAACACATCGTTTACAATATATTCCTATATATCCTACAGATGGAGTAACAAAATCTATATTGTATGATCCTCTAGTTCACAGAACATTCATATTTGCTTTAGATAGCTTAGAGGACGAAGATAAAAACCCTGATACAATCATAGCTTTGTATGGTATAAATGAAATCAGAGATGCACCATTTGCTTCTATATTTTGGGAAGAACCAGCTCCTGGAGCTGAATATGGTTTCAATGTAAGTAAAGAAAATGGTATTGAATGGATAGATGTTACAGAAGATTCACCGATAATCAACAGTTCAAGTTCTCAATATGTTGAAGATATCTACTTCATTTTTGAGAGAGTTAAGATTAAAACTATCGCAATTTCATCTCTGTATACTGGTGCAGAATTGAACACTCCTGTACATATAGCCTATTTTACTAACCGAACAGGCGTTGTTGGACATTGGCAACAGATAAACAAGGATCAGACGATCATAAATGGTAATTTCACTACCTTTGGTCCTGATAATCCACTATTTATCGGTCCACCTAATGATCCTTATCCAGAAGAAGAGTGGTGGCCAACATTCAATGTTACAGTAGCACAAAATGTAGATAGAACTTCTCGACCAAGAACTCACAGTCTGGAAGTAGATTTCCAATTTGTTTCTGTTCTATCAGCAATTGGACTTACACTAATCATTTTTACACTTGTTAAACGAATGAGGAGGATGAAAAAATGAAAAAAATAACTTTACTACTGATTGGATTGATGCTTTCCTCTTTCTTCTTTATGTCGAGTGAAATATCTATTGCTGTAGAAGATGAAGAAGTATGGGATTTCACTGGTGTCATGCGTCAAACTAGCGATGATTATCGCAGAATTATCTATGTACCTGAAAACGCTACTGTTGGTAACTATACAAAACCAACTGTATATATGAACATTCTAGGTTTTGATACAAACGAAGACATAGAAATGGATAAATATTACGGTTTCTGGGGTGTTGCGACATTTGACTTATCTCACTACAATCTAACTTATGAAACTAATTTGTTTACTATCAGATTAAATGCAAAATGGAGTATGAGAATTCCTGAAGGATCACCACTTCACTGGGAAGTTTTATACTATCCTAATCCTCTCTATGAATCGATTAGAGTCAACCTAGTACATGATATTCCAATTTACTATGTTAATCTTACAAAACAAATTGGAACTCATCTTCAATACAGATTAGATTTAGGGTTAAATTACACCATTGGTAATTTTACAACATTTGGTGAAGGTAATCCATTATTGCCAGATTTACCTGCATTTCCAGGTTATAACACAAGTATTCCACTTTTTACTGCAAACTTACCTATACCAGAATTGGTGGAAACTTCGTTCTTTGATAGCCCTATTGGTCTGATATCTGTCATTGTTGTTATATCGGTGTTCGGTTACTACCGACGAAAGAAAGGGAAGAAAATGAAATAAAAATAGTAATTTGATTCCCAAACCTTTTTATCTTTCTTTATCTTATTTTTTCTGACTTTAGATGTTTGGATTAAGTGATTTTGTTTCGACTATAATCGTCTCAATTCTTTGCTTTCTTTTAGTCGTAGTAATTGTACTTCCTAACATCGTTAAAGTGAATGAAAAAATATGGTTGAGTCTTAAGATATCTTTATTTCTTATTTTAATTGCGCTCATTATTGTTTTTTCTGATGCAAGTTCTGATACTTACTACTTCTTAGGAAGTTTTCTCGGAGTAGGATTTCTAGTAAGAGGAATAGTAAAATCCTCAAGAATCAGCTTAGTATGGTTTATAATCAGTTTCCTTTCTTTCTCACTCGTATTTCTTTCAATAGGTCAAACAATATTCTTTGTCATTTGTGTTTCTTACACTTACATTCTAATGATTGGTTTTACTACATTCTTTTTATTCGAAACCAAATCAGTGGAAATAGATTTTCAAATATCAATAAAAGCTCAAATTTATAGTTTCGTAATTTTGTTAGCCTTACCAATAATTTCGATTTATATTCTAATATTCTTATCCGAAAATCAAGTGATAAAATTCGAACCAGTTTCCCTATATACCCTATTTTCTCAGAATTATGAAGCTATGGCGCTAGTAATAATATTTTTAGTATTCTTTATTATAATGCTAATAGCATTCTTGATTGAATTTAGAAACAAAAATAATCAACGGAGAGATGAACCATGGTATTCTTAAGTTACATAATAGCTTTGTTCTTGGTTTGTTTTAGTTTAGGTTTCTTATTTTTGCTATTTTCTAAATCTAGAAGGATAATGGTTTTTGGGTTCTTCTTCCTGATTATATCAGGATTCATTCTTGTTTCAGGTACTTTAATGATCACAGACACTATCCTCTTCATAATCTTGGGATTATATGCTGTTTCAATTATTCTGCTTTTTGCATTTAGAGATGAACTGAAGCTAAAATTCTCCAAAGAAGAACAAAGGAGTGAAGTACATGAATAGTTTGATTGTGGTATTGCTGATTCAATGTGGTTTACTCCTTCTAATGGTCTTAGCTGGATTGATACTAACTGTACTTAACAAAGAAAATAAAATCCAAAAGAGAGTTTTTTCAATATTAACCTCTCTTTTGCTTGTCGTGTTGGCTATAGTCAATTTTTCATTGTTTCTTAGTAGTTACTATGCTTCTTCTATAGTTCAAATTAAAGATACGGTTCCTCTACTTACATTCTATACGTATTCATTCGAGATAGGTATTCAAGCAACTCTATCTCAGATTATAATTTACATGACGAGTATGTTTATACTCGCTGTAACTAATTGCTATTTATCTTGGAAGAAACCATATTGGAAAGAAATACATTCAGGTAAAATAGCACTCTATGGTTTATCTCTGATATTTTTAATATTATCACCTAATCTATTTCAGATACTTTTCTTTCTACTATTTTCAGATTTGCTACTTATTAACTTGATAAAAGGTCTAATCCTCAGATCAAGAAAACTAGTTCCAAATTCAATGAAAAAAATGATTGTTTCATTTCTTATTGGTGATACTCTAATACTTACAGCTTCAATTTTACTAGCGAAAATAGCTAAAAGTTTAGATTTTCGTATAATAATAAACAATATAGAAACTAATCCAGATCTTTACGAAACGCACATTCAGTTAATAATTAGTTTACTACTATTAGGAATAATTATCAAGAACTCTTTGTTTCCCTTCCACACATGGTTTAAAGAAATTAGCTCCTCTAATGAAGATACAATATTCGCTTTTCTATCCCTACATTTCGTACTCACTTTTTCATTCATTTTTATAACCCCAATATCTCAAATAATTCTGGTTCAAGGATCAACTTTCTATATTTGGTACGGTTTGATTTTGGCTCTAGTTGGGATTGTTTTTGCTCTTTTCCTGACTAAAGAACTGGAAACTTCTATACTAATTTATACAGTTTTATCTGGTATGATTATCTTTGTATTGGGATTAGGTGAACTATCTATTGCTTTTCAAATTCTGGTGATATTTCCTGTGTTATTAGTTGGCTTAGTTCCCTATCAATTTACAATTAATTTAGTAAAAGAAGAAGCGGTGGATCAGGCAGAAAAATTCAACATAGGGATCATTATTGCAAGATTTTTCTTTTTTGTAGTTTTAACAGGAGTGTTTTTAGGAGTAGCACCGTTAAGCAGTACATTTCTGGTATTAGTCAAAACCCTATATTCAACTTCTCTGATATTTAATATCGGATTATTTGTATTCTTTCTATTCTTAAGCTATGGAATATTTGGTTTGGTTATCAAAATCTATAAAAAACAGATAAAATTTGCAACACAGTTCCGGTTCTCAATATTGGAGATACTTTATACTGGCTCAATTGTTATTTTTCTCTCCCTCAATAGTACTCTTTATCCAGTTTACAATCTAATTAATCCATTTTCTTATTTACCGATTCTTGAGATTAATGTTGTATGGATACCTCTAGTTGTTCTCTTTTCCGGAGGTATTCTCATTCTAATAACATTCTTAGTAATAAAGAAGTATTTCACAAATGTCGATACTAAATTAGCAGAGATATCTATGAAAATAGAAACATTTCTTAGACCTATCTATTCGTTTGATTTCATTTTTGCACCTATATGCATTTTATGGGTAGAAGCAATCTTACCGCGCTCTAAATGGTTTGTGGCGAATATACTTGAGAAGTTTCTATTTGAAATTGTAATCTTGAATGTATGGAAATCCATCTTGTTTGCTAGTAAATGGATTGGTAAAATTATTAGGTATACTGTTATACCTTACACAGTTCAAATCTTCAAGTCAATTTCTGATTTCATTAGAAAACTGGAACAGAGTAAACTTCGAACGCAAATCCAAATAGTTCTAATATCACTATCTTTACTGATCTCTATTATTCTCATATTATATTCAGGAGGTGTGATCTGATGCATTATGCGATATTGTTCCTCTATCTCTTCTTCCCTCTTGAAATACTCCTTATTGGGATGATTGCCTTATTTACTTCTGGTCTCTTATCATCTAAAATTACTCAAAGATTCCCCTATCTGAGATCTAGAATGAGAATAGTATATGGTTATATTACAATTGTTAGTACTATTGTTTCTATGATTGTCTTCTGGTATATCTACACTCCTTTTGACGTAATTTGGACCACATATTTCAATACTCAAATTACACCATTTTCAGCTGGAGCGTTTTTCGCTATCGGAGTAGCAACAGTAATCATCAGTTTCATATCTATTACAGAAATTAGTTTAGAATCTACCAAGAGTTACCTATTCTTCATTTCTCTTCTTCTAGTGGAAAGTTCATCTTGGTTTATTTTAGCTTCCGATTCTTGGATAAATATTTTCTTTGGATTTATTCTAGTATTTACAGGTGCAAATCTATTGTTACGAGGATTATATGAAAGAAGAATTCATGATTCAAAAGATGTTTTTACCAATTATCTAACTATGTCAAGTCTATCATTATCCCTTCTCTTTATTGGGATTGCTTGTCTCTCATTCTCTGGAAATCAATTCAATCTCTCGATTCAAGATACTACACTTCACCTATGGGAGTATCTAGGAATTATCTTCATAGTTATTTCTCTGTTAATCCTTATGGGTGTTCCTCCATTTCATAATTTGTATTTCAGAACAGAAAACAAAAAATTGAATTCAAGTTCTACCTTCTTATTAGTTATCCAGAGAAGTTTAGCATTATTGTTTCTTGTAAAATACTCAACAATAATATTCGAATCACCAGTAAAAGTAGTCTTACTATGGTTGTTTACTCTCCTTGGAATATTATATGCTTTTTGGGGTGTTCTAGGGGTTATAACTGAGTCAAGTTTACAAAAAATGCTCCATTATATTAGTCTGATTTATGTAGGGATAATTTTCTTGATCTTATCGGATGTATACTCTTCTGTAATATCAGCAGAAAATCTTATAGTGAGTATCAAATCTGTCAATTTTGGGATTATAACATATGTAGTCATTTTCTCATTCTCTCAGTCACTCTTCAGTTCAATTTCGAAAGGTTTCAAATCAGATGAAGTTGAAATTTTGGGGAGTATAGGTTATAATTCAATTTCTCAATTCTTAGTGAATTTATTCAACATCGCTATAGTTTTTGCTCTTCCTGTCTCTCTTTTTATTATTTCAAACAAGTATAGTTTTTCTTCCATGTATACTCCGAGAATGTATGTTGTTTCCATATCAATAATTGTAACCCTTGTATTTTCCTCGATATACTTCCTAAAGCTGCTGAAGTCTCTATTGACCTCGAATTCAAGACAGAATTTACTTCTTACAAAAATTGAACCTGCTACTATTATCAGTACTATCCTTATGTTAATTATTATTGTATCTCTACTAATACTAGTGGTTCAATTTATCAGTTTCTGCACACTCATGTCTACTTATCTTCTTATTTAGTGGAAAAGGCAATAACTTTTTTTAGGACGAAACTTGCATTATTTTGATTTGATTGAACAAGAGAGTTTTTGACCTTACTTCTGAAGTAGAACAAATTAACTCTTATCTTCATAATCTCCGTGATTACAGTCCTTATGATGATGAGATAAATGACTTGATCGATCAAATTTTACAAAACGGAGGGAAGCGAATAAGACCATTGATTTGTCTTTTATCTTTTGAGATGATTTCTAGCAAAACCCGGAACGATTCAAGCTATGCTGCAGCATGTGCTTTGGAAATCCTTCATAATGCTTCTCTCATTATAGATGATATTTTTGATAAGGATATCTTCAGAAGAAAAGAGAAATCATTCTACTTGAAATATTCAACTTTTTCAGCTCTTTCTGTATCTTACTCTATGAGCAGTTTAGCTCTCAATCTAGCCTCTCAAACTGATACAATGGCGATTGTGGAAGAAATTATAAATGCAATTTCCACTCTTTCAACCTCTCTTTTCTTAGAGAAGAAGTTCAGAGATGGCAGTAAAAAGATGACTAAAGAGGAAGCATTACAGCTAATTGATCGAAAGACTTCTGTATTATTCCAAGCTGCTTCTGTTATTGGTTCTCTCTTAGGAAATTCAACCAAAGAAGATAGAGAAAAAATGAAATCCTATGGAACATTTATTGGTAGAGCTTTTCAATTGAGAGATGATTACCTTTCATTGACAGCTGATCAAAATGATTTGGGAAAATCTGGAGTGATGACAGATATCACAAATCGTATTCAGACTTACTTGGTTCTAGAAGCCTTTGAATCCTTACCTGAAGATGAATGTGACATATTGCTTGAATACTATATCGAGAAGAAAGATTATCCAACAGAATTGATAAGAAATATCTTGGTTAATTCAGAAGCAATTGTGGAAATAGAGTATATGATTATGGATTACTTAGCTAAAGCGAGACTAATTTTGAATGAATTCCCATCAAGTATTGCTAGAGATAAACTGATTTCAATAGTATCGATGCTT
>CAZPXJ010000126.1:0-8874 GCA_964590855.1 uncultured archaeon | reverse complement strand
TAAAGGAGAATTTAGCAATGGAACTAATCAAATTGTAACTGCCAAAGACGCAGTTTTCTCATTCCTTACAATATCTAATAGCAATTTATCCTCTGTAGCCGATCAATATGAATGGTTATCAAAGTGTTATGTTGATCCAGCTGATAATATGGTTTTTCATATAGAAATTGACTCAGCTCCAGATACACCTGAAACCGATATCTATAATGAATTTTGGGTAAGCATGCAAACACCGATTTTACCAGAATTCTTCCTTAATTCTACAAATCTAACTATATCTCAAACTAATGGCGATCAAGAGTATATAGGTTTATATCCCGAAATAGTTCATACACCAGAATGGGTCTCTTATTTGACTTCAGCATTTGGAAGTGGCAAATACATGTTGGACTATCACGAAGAGAATACAGTTGCAGTCTTTCAAAAGAGTCCTAATTGGTTTAATGTAGGTTCAATAGATGGAACTACTCAATATCTAGATATAGATACAATTAATGTAAATATGATTCTTGATACTTCTGTTCAACTAGCAAGATTTTTAGAGGGAAAACTAGATTGGATGGATTTAACTCATTTTCCATCAACTAGAAAAACAATGCAAGCTGATGAAAGATTTGATGTACAGACTCACCTTCGTATGGTTCTAAATTTTATAGCCTTTAACCTAGATCAACCCTTGATAGGTGGAGACGATAATCTAATTTGGTTAGATGAGCCAGGAAAAACCAATTTCACTAGAGCAAACGCGATAAGAAAAGCTATTTGTTATGCTATCGATAGAGATGAAATGAACTGGGTTTTACATGATGGAGAATATCTGATAAATAATCAACCAAATCCCATGATAATTAACTGGGGGTGGCTACCTATTGAAGTCACATATGACCATGATCTAGACAAAGCTTGGGAATGGATGGAAGCAGCAGGTTTTGAACGTCCTTATACTCCATCAGTAAGTTACTCAAGCACAACTACTGATTTTGAGATACTATTCTCGCTGTTGGGAATAGCTATTGTCTATATTCTAACAAGAAGAACCAGAAAGCTGAAATTCAAATAATTAGAGGGACTTCCTCTTTTATTGTTAATTCTTTTTTATAGATAGGGTCATAGTTACAGCTGACCGCTACTATCTTTACACCTTTTTCATGTGCACTTTTCAGTTGTTCTGCAAACTTTGGATCAATTACTTTATGTGGAGAAAATTTCTCTGCATCTTCTCTTCTGATAATGAAAACTATGATCGCTTCCCATCCTTTAGAAACTGCTTTTTCTAGCTCTCTAACGTGCTTAACTCCTCTTGAAGTTGGTGCATCAGGGAAGAGTGCATGACCATTTTCGACAAGAGAAACTCCCTTGACTTCTAGCAAAACTTCTTGATTAGTCTTGACGTTTTTCATCAAGAAATCAAAACGACTATTACCAAAAGTATACTCGGATTTAATAATCTCATAATCTTTAAGTGAAGGAATGTTCTTGTATTCTTCTTTGAAAATCTTGTTTGAGAAAGCTGATTCTATATTTATCCAGATTTTTTCCTTCTTGATTCCCACCAAAGTGTACCCTGTTTTTCGATTTTTTCCCTCTTCTTGTCTTACAAGTACTAGAGTTTTTGGAATTAATAATTCTTTCAATCTTCCTGGATCGGGGACGTGAACAGCTACCTCTTTTTTCGTATCTTCTAGACAAACATAAGCTAGAAAGCGATTTGGTCTTCTCAAAAAAATTGCTAGCTCAAAATTTCCATCTAATTTCATTGCCTTACACCTTTTTTCTTTTATCTAGAAATTTTTAAGTGTGACCATATTGATAAATTTTCACAGAGTGTAATTTTAAGGTGTATGCTTGGACTGTATTTACTTAGAAGAATATTTTATTAAATAAATCCTTCTAAAAACTAAAAAAGATATAAAAAAAAATTAAAAAGGGTTAGAGTTTTTATACTCTTACCGAAGAATCAGAAAATAAAAAATAGGTCTCTGGCTCTTCGGTCTCTTATTTGTCTAACACTTTTTAGTAAGATTAAATGTCTTTAGCAGAAACAGTTTTTCTACCATTAGCTTTGGTTCTTTCAGCGGCGTTCCAAAGGATCTTTGCTGCAACTTCATTCAGTGCATCAACAAAGTCTCCGGCGACATTGAAATCACCCAAGGTTTTCACATAATCTCTAACTTTTGATTTTACAATCAACATTTCAGTAACTTTATTTTTACCCATGTTTAATTACCCCCAGTTTCCTGGTTGTCAAGCTTTAATGAGTCACTAGTAGTATTTAAAGTTTCAGTGTTAGGCTACATTCTACGATAGTATAACCTATTATTGTCGTTAGTTCAAGAAAATAGAAAAGTGTGATTTTTTAGAGAAAAAGTTTCGAATCTAATATTCACAGATCTTAATTGTTCAACCAGAAAGGCTATCGTTAGACAAATCTCCATTTTTGTAAACATGTGAAAAACTGCTTCTACATTGATTCTAAGGTAGTTTCTCATAGATGAAATGCTATTCTGTTACTTAAAATTGGAGCTAAAAGAATATACCCAATTGCATTCTGCATTACTCTGAGAGCATTATGCTTCATTTCATAAACGTTTTCACACTAAATAATAAGAAAAAATGATGGAGTTTAGTCCATCTTGATATTCTTGTTTTTTATTATTTTCTAAAACTCTTTTGGTACAAAGAATCCTATAATCATTGCTAGCAAAGATCCACCTATTCCCATCCAGAATCCTAAGAATTCCATCAGAGTGTAATTAGTATCAAATGCAATACTAATATAAGCAAAATTTGCGAATCCATCTTGAATTATCCAAATTATAGGTGTCACTGCTATACATGCTAGTGTTCCAAAAGCAAACAAAATCCAAAGAAATTTTGGGATTTTGAACAGAGAAATTATTAAGGCGAGTAATCCTAATAATGCTCCTAGTAGAAACACTATGAATAGAATGAGACCATTAATGTTAGCAGAAATATCCGGTAAGATGCCATTCTGAAATTCAGGTAAGTAGAATTTCAAGAATTGTAAGACCATACCTGCTAATGCTACAGCATAAAATAGCAATGATATTATTCCAGCACCAGAAGACCAAATTCTAGCTTTTGCCATGTTTCTTTACTAACATATCAAGTATTTAAACATTAAGAAATGATTTTCACGACCTCTTAAAAAAATAAAAAAGCTGGAAGGAAATTCCAGCTATAGTTTATTGAGTTATTTTCTATTCTAACTAGTAGTATGTTGGTACAAAGATTCCAATAAATGTTGCAAAGAAAGTTCCACCTACTCCAGCCCAGAATCCTATGAAATCTAGAGGAAAACTGTCAAACCAAGACAAGTTGAAATAACGGAAAGAATGATCCATTATCCCAAAAGCTATTGGAATAGCGACAACACATGCAAGAGAAAGGAAAGTTAATACTAGCCATAGGTATTTTGGGATTCCAAAAATAGATATGAAAATTGCAAGTACAGCAAAGAAAGCTACAGCTATATTCACTATAAAGGCAATAAGATAGATTAGATTATCCTGTGGTGTAGCCATGTATTGTTGAAAGCCTGGTAAATACACTTGAATGAATTGTAGAACTGCTCCTGCAACACCTATTAGGTAGAATATCAACGCAGAGAATCCTGCAGCTGATGACCATATACGTGCTTTTGTGGGCATTGTAAGTGAAGTATGCATTAAGAATATTTAAGTTTTGAGAGAGAATCATGCGTAGGTTGTTATGTCTCAATTGTAATCAAAATAAAAAAAAGGAGATTGGTCTTTATCCAACTCCGCTGTGTTTTCTTTTCTGTTTTAGAATTCTTTAGGAATAAAGAATCCGATAAACATTGCTAAAAATGATCCACCAGCTGCTAGCCAAAATCCAATGAAGTCAAACAATGGATTAGTGGGTATTACTAGCAAGAATGGATTTGTTGCAGCGTCTCCAACAACATATACGAATATACCTGTATCTATTGCAATCCAAACTGGAAGTACGAGTGTAAATCCAATGACTAGGAAAGTAAAGATTATCCAGACTGCTCTAGTTATTCCAATTAAGGAAAGAATCAGTGTGAAAGCACCAAAAGCCATTGCTGCGATGCTAAATGCAAAGAACATAATTCCTTGCCAATCTCCTGACGCTATTTGGAAGTATGGAAGATATAACCATATGAATTGGAAAACTGCACCGGTTATTCCTGCTATCAGGAAGAATATTGATATTGCTCCTGGTGCTGATGACCATGCTCTTAGTTTTGCCATAGTGGATGATGTTTATCAATGGGGTATTTAAATTTTGTTGGAGAGGTATGAGCAAGTAAACTTGATAAGAGAAGCTCTATTCATCATTTAGATTTTCTAGACTTAAGATGTTTTTCCATCGTCTTTGGATATAAGCTTCCATTTCTTCAATTTGCGCTTCAGTTATATGCATGAAACGATCTTGTTTTGAAAGAAACTCTCTCAAACCAGTAAATTTGGGTTTTTTATTGATAGTAAATTTTCTTTTTTCATATTCAAATAAAAACCAATACCCACAATCAACCGCCTCTCTCATAAGCTCAGGACCCATATTGCTGGGAACCCTCCAGCCAGGATTGCAAACAGAAAGAACTTCAATATATCTGAAACCTCTGAGGTTCTTAGCTTTCTCTATTTTTCGGATGAAATCTTGAATGTGCGCAGTGGATGCGGTAGCAACATACGTACAACTATCATGAGCAATTAATATTCGAGGAATATCTTTAGGAAAAATATCGTTCCCTCTTAGTTTCCCTATAACAGGGGTGGTAGACGACCAAGCACCATAAGGAGAAGAACCAGATGCTTGAATGCCGGTATTTTCATAAGCTTCATTGTTGTAACAGATGTAAAGGATATTTTCATTGCGATGAGCAGCTCCTGAGAGTGATTGAAGTCCCATATCTGCAGTACCGCCATCACCACCGAACCCTACAACAACAATGTCATCTTTACCTAGAGTCTTCAAGGCTCTAGATATACCGGTTAGGGTAGAAGCTAAATTAGCAAATTGCATATGGAAGTATGGCACGTTCCAATTGAGTTCGGGAAATGTACCAGCAAAGACACTCATACAGCTAGGAGGAACACTAACTATAGTTTTTTCTCCCAAAATTCGCATAACGTTCAAAGCAATATTAGCTGCCATACATCCTGAGCAAGCGCGATCCCCGGAAGTGTAAGGTCCTTCATTAGGTAAGTCTTGGAGCTTCATGATGTTACACCTCGTGTGTTAACAAAAATTACTGGATCTTCAATATCTTTGAGCTCTTTTACAGCTGATAATTTCTCAAACATAAACTCTATATCTTCCTCCCTAACATCTAACCCTCCAAGTCCTGCGATAAAATTGTAAATTGGTATATTCTGACCATATAAGGCATTTCTTACTTCTATGAAGCATTGTCCTGTTGATCCAAAAGAAACACTTCTATCAAATACTCCTATTGATTTGACTTTACCCAACACTTCAAGAATTTTTTCAACAGGAAAAGGTCTGAAAACTCTGAGAACAACCATCCCTACTTTGTGACCCTTCTCTCTAAGATTGTCAATAACAAATCGTACAGTACCAGAGATCGAACCGATTACAACTAAAGCGTGGTCAGCATCTTCCATGTTATACTGCTGGATTAATCCACCATGATCTCTACCAAATCTCTCAGCAAACTCATCATTGACTTCTTGAATTACTTCCTTAGCATTTTTCATAGCTTGATGAATCTGCCATTTCGCTTCCATGTGATATTGAGGTGGGACAATAATCCCTTGAGCTGTTGGTCTTTCGATATCAAGATAAGCATGTTCAGTCTTGTAGGGAGGTAGAAACTCATCAACCTCTGTTTGTCCAAGTATTTCTACAGCTTCAGAAGAATGAGTCAGAATATATCCGTCTCCACATACCATTACAGGTAAGAGAACTCTAGGATCTTCAGCGATTTTGTACGCTTGAAGAATAATGTCAAATGATTGCTGATTATCATCTATGTAAATCTGAATCCAAGCGCTATCCCTCTCAGGCATGCTATCCGATAGTTCCGGCCAAATGCCTCCAGGACTCATTAGAGTGCGGTTTGCGACGAACATCACACAAGGTAAACGCATTCCCCCTGTAGCTGACACTACTTCGTGCATGTATGCTAAACCTTGAGAAGCAGTGGAAGTGAAAGTTCTCACTCCAGTCCCTTGAGCAGCTGCGACAACAGTCATCGCACTATGTTCACCCTCTACTCTAACATATTCAGAGTCTAAGTCACCCATAGCTACAAATTCAGCTAAAAATTCCACTATGCTAGTCATTGGCGAGATAGGATATGCTGAGATGACCTTGGGTTTAGCTCTTACAACAGCTAAGGCTACGGCTTTGTTGGCAGTTATCATATCTCTGAACGTTTCTTGTGGAATCATTGATACATTACATCGATAGAAAGATGTTATTAAATTTATTCTATCGACTTTGGATAATAAAATAATCTCTGAAAAATAGAAATAAAAGAATAAGAAAAAAAATATACTCTCTTGAAATTTTATTCTTCTTCATCCTTTGGTTTCATCGGAATTTTTCCTTCCAATTTTGCTGCTACTTCACTAACATCAGCACTTGATTCGCCAGTTTTTTCCAACAATTCCTTCTTCAAATCAGCAGGTATTTTCTTTTCCTCTTCGCTCATAATTATCCCATCGTAAGTATCTGTAGAACTAGCTCTTTCTTTAATTAAAAGTTTTATGTTGGTTTTTTGTCGAAAGAATAGAAGGAGAAAAGAGGAAAGTTTAATCAGATTTTCCTTTTCTTTAGAAAGTGTCTAAAACCAAATAAAACTGCAACCCCTACTAAACCAACTGTAGAGTAAGTCCAAAATGCTGGATCATTTATATTTTGCTGTAGTTTTACAAGAAACTCACTAATTGTTAACCATATGTCACAAGCTGTATAGTATTTTTCACCTTTGAAGTAGACATATAATTCCTCTGCATTCTCAGCTAAAGAATTGGAATTGAAATCAAGTAATATTTTTCCTTCACTATCAGTCTTCAAATCCTCAGAACCAATTACTGTTTCATTTGCATCGATAAATTCGAAGGTTACATCTCTTAGAATCAATGGTCTTCCTTCACTATCTAAAAGCAATAAATATGGGATATTATCTTCATAGATTATTAGAAGCTGAGTTTCTTGAGGAATTATCTCTATGGAGGTATAAAGCTTAACTCCTTGATAGTTAACTGTTCCCGCAAAATCTACAAACACACTATGATTTCCCAGAGGAATTCCATCAATGTCGATAAACACAGTTCCATTTTCATCTGTTATCAAGTTGAAGGTTGTAGAATTAACTACTATTATTAGTTGATAACTAGCTAAAGCTGTTCCAAACTCTGATTCTAGTTTAACTGCTAATCCTTTAGAATCATTGAAAGGAATTTGTGTTTCTTCTAAGCTTATGACAGTTACGGTTTTTTCTACCTCTATCTCGAAAGCATTTGAGAAACTGTTGTAGTAGGTTGTTTCTTCGCCTGAAATCTGAATGTAGAGCATACCCACTTCGTCAAGATGAAGTAGAAATTGAGCTGCACCACCTGCATCAGTTACTAATGTGTAGAGTGTGCCATTAATCTCCAACTCGAAGGAATAGAAATAGAGAACATTTAACTGGGAATCAGTTAGTAGAAAGTTTAATTGTAATTCTTGTTCAATCTTAGTATTTTCATAAGTAATCTCAACGTTAACATCATCTCTCAAAATCTCTAAGGAAAATCCAGCTGTTGTAACAGCAATATTAGGGTCAGATATTAAAGCTGTAAGGGTTAAAATATAGTCTCCAGGAGAATATGCAAGCCATTCCACAGGGATGATGAATAATCCATTTACACCTGTTACTACAGTTCCTATCTCGTCTCCATTGATATAAATAACTAAGATTATACCTTCTAGACCGATGGTTTCAAACCTGACATATCCTTGAATGTTGGAATCATCATTGAAAGTTCTAGAAGAGGAATCAACAATTATAGTTGCTAACCCTTTTTCTCTTTCAATAGAGAAATTACGCTCAAAGTAAATTACTCTATCAGTTTCTTCAATTATTATTGTAGCCAGATATGTTCCAGCTAGTAAATCTGCATCTATTACGAATACGAAATATCCAGAAGGATCTATATTCGCTATATAGGTCTCTCCGTTGAGAATTAAGATAACCTCAACGAGAGGTAATTCTCCTCCATAATTGTCAATTACTCCTGTTATTTGACCTGCGTTACCATAGGTTCCTGGAGATGTTTGAAAATCATCTAAAATGACCCCATATTTCGTGTATAAAAGCAAGTTATGTGAGGTTTGATAATAGTTATCGTTTCCTTGAAATTCAAGCGTTATCGTGTGGATTCCTGCCTCAATATCAGTAGTTAGAGTTAAGGTACCATAACCACTACTGTTTGTGAGAATTGTAGCATAATAAACACCATCTATTTTGACAATAATGGTAACGGAAAGTGGATATCCCAGAACATCTTCAACATAGATTTGGAATTCAGTTTCTTCGCCATATGTTTGATTGAAGTGTGATGGTGTATTTATTTGCAGAGTTGTCTTAAAGATCTCTATATTGATGGTTTTTATGAATCCAAAATGGTTGCTATCTCCTTCAAATTCGACATCTATAAGATAAACTCCTGCAGATAGAAGCAAGTTAAAGATAAAATCTCCAGACGAATCAGTTGTAACTGTTCCAATATGAAGAATATCATTGTATAGTTCTAATTCCGCACCAATAAGAATTGCTGGAGTAATCAAGGTTCCACTAAGTGTCGGTAAGTAATTTTGATAACCGAATTGTAAAGTGATTTGAGATTCAGCTTT
>CAZPXJ010000125.1:4448-8933 GCA_964590855.1 uncultured archaeon | reverse complement strand
TATGGTGATGGACTGATGGCATCAGATATACCTAATTTCATCTATCCAGTGATTTATGAAGCATTATCTTTTGAAGCAAGAGAAATTTGATAATTTAAATACTGGGAGAGACAGAAATTACAACAGTCCCTATACCTAAATGAGTAGCTAATGCAGGAGTTAGATAGTTGATAAGTTTCTCACCTAAGTTCATCTTCTTTTCGAACTGTTTCATGAGAAATTCTGCAGCTTCTGAATCATCTCCATGGGTTATCATTATATCATATTTCTTATTTTTCTTGGTACGTCTTAGCACTTCTGCAATAATTTTCTTCTGAGCTTTTATCTTCCCTGTTGCTTTTCCACAGGCTTGAATTATACCATCTTTAAGCTCAAGAAGAGGTTTAGCTTTTGTCACAGCAGCTAACCAAAATTTTAGGTTAGAGATTCTTCCTGATTTCTTGAAATTCTCTAGTGTTTCAACATAACCTATTAATATGGATTCATCTCTCAATTCTTCAACTTTCCTAACGATTTCTTCTTCTGGAATTCCTCTCCTAGCAAGTTTTGCAGCTGCAAGAGTAACAAAAGTAAGTACTCCTGAACCAAATTTTGAATCTACAAGATGGATTTTTGCATCTTTAATTCTTTTTGCTGCTATCTTTGCAGATTGAAAAGTAGCTGAAAGCTTAGATGTTATTGTTACAATAAAAACTGAGCTATAAGTCTTCAAAGCGGAATTTATCTTATCAAGGAAATCCTTTGGACTGGGAGCAGAAGTAGTGGGGAGTTCTTCAACTTCTCTTAGCATATTATAGTATTCTTCAGGGGTTATATCCACACCATCAGCCATAGTTTTTTCATTATGTTGAATATAAACTGGAACTATACCAATATCATATTTTTCTATAAGTTCCTTAGGTAAATCACAAGTACTATCAACAATTATTTTCATTCTGGGTTCAGACATTTTTAACCAACTGACATTAGCTGTTTGTTATAGAAATAGTTGTTATAGTTGAGATAGTAGATAAAATCTGAGTGTAATATTCAACTTTACTTTACTGTGCACATTTATAAATTATTCGTGCAAATAATAAGATTGAATTTAAATTTGAAATGCAGATCGCTATAATTATAGACTATATGCAAAAAATTGAAAAAAAGAAGAGACTATCTTGCTTTCCTTCGAGCTCTTTCTTCTTCTTTTGCTCTTTTCTTTGCTCTCTTCTCTTCCTCTGCACGAGCTTTTTCTCTTCGTTTCTCCCTTTCTTCCATCTCTTTCTCTTTTTGTTTTTCCTGTTTCTTCAGTTCTTTTTCAGAAAGTTTCTTCACTTCCTTCTTTAATACTGTAGGAATTGGGAGATTTTTAGTTGATTCAGTAACTTTAGCGAAGAACTTCAATACAGTCATTGCAAATTTTGTTAATACTAGCAAATCTGCCGGTTGCTTAGTTAGTTTGAATTTTAATTCAAAGTGCGGTTCATCGGTTCGTACTGAAATCCACTGCAATTCTTTAGGATATTCTTTCAGTGCTTTGACGAATGAATTGCTT
The DNA here is from genome assembly GCA_964590855.1 of uncultured archaeon. Lineage (GTDB taxonomy): Archaea > Asgardarchaeota > Heimdallarchaeia > Heimdallarchaeales > Heimdallarchaeaceae > UBA460. Next base: position 7,399 of record CAZPXJ010000125.1, on the reverse strand, counting down.
CTAATTAGCTGATTTATAGCTCTCCCCCTGTTAGATTTGATTAAGAAGTTACCATTTATTTCTACGTCTGGAGTTGTAAGATCATCGATTTCTACTAAATAATCGAAGTCTTTCTTAATTGCTGATTTCATTTTGTATGGTATAACTTCAAATAACACTCTTGGTTTCTCTTCAAAATTAGCTGCTAATCCAAATGAATCTTTGTTTCTAAAGAATAAACCATCAACGAGCATTGTTGGAAAACTTGTTCTTGGAAGAAGAATTAACCAAGCAGATGCACTAGTTACAACGAAATCTTCATTCAGTTGACATCGGATTTCAACTTGACGATCATTAGGGTCCTTACGTGAATAATTCATTATATAAGGGTCAAGAGCAGTTAGAACATCATCAAAATATTGCTCCTTCTTCTTCTTATTTGCAAACCTTCCCCAAATCCAGAATCCTAAGTACAATCCTATAAAAACGAGTACGGGACCCAACATAGCCAAGATAGAAACAAAATCGAAACCAGGATCTGCCATAATAATTACCAAGTAGTTCTTAACGTTCTGATTTAAGAAGGTATTTTAATTCTTTGCTTTTGTTATATTTTCATATCATCACTTTTCTTTCTCATGATGATTCGTCCTAAATCAAGAAATGCTTCATCAACATTTGAACCTGTAAGAGCACATGTAGAGAAATATTCTATTAATTCTATGTGTTCATATTTTTCTCTATTTTCTTCTAAAAATACCTTCGCTTGATTATCAAAAAATGTGTTCTGTTCTTCTTCCATCAAATCATCTTTGTTTCCAAGTATGTATATGGGAATTTTTGTTTTTATTGAACTGTTGACTTCAACTAACCATTTTTCTAAGCTAACAAAAGTTTCAGGTCTACTTTTATCAAATACTAACAATCCCCCTTCAGAACCGACATACTGTTTCTTTCGCAATTTTTGATATTCGGTTTGTCCTCCTAAATCCCAAATTTGAAAGGTTATCTCAATATCTTCATCTATATGCTTATGCGATGCTAGATCTACTCCTAAAGTACTCATATATACTTCCTCTAAATGTAAACCCATAAAATTGCGCCTTAGTGTAGTTTTTCCTGTTGCAGCATCACCAAGAAGTACTATTTTTACAGAACCAAAGACAGACATTAATATCCAGTGAACTTAAATTAGTAATTTAATAAGCTTTTTGTCAGTTTCTCAAGAGAAAGCATCTGGATACTTCAACCTAAGAAATTCTATATTGGATTTAAAGACAATTTTAGAAGGAGATAATTTTCCATGACCAGGTATGGCATACTTGAGTTCCATTTCAGAGAATTTTTTCAGAACTCTAAGATGATTTTTAGGATTAATAGCAAAAGGAATAGCAGTTTTCTTATCCACACAACTTGGATCAACGTTCTCGAAAAGTAGATCACCCATAAAACATATTTCATCATCGGGAAGATAAGCTATAATATCACTAACTGAATGAGCTGCTCCAACATCAAGTATCTTCACTGTTCTTTTACTTCCTTTAAGAGTGAGTTCTTTATGAAAGATAAAGTCTGGGAGACGCAGATTAAATCCGTGTTTGGTGATTGTGAGGTAAAAATCCAAGTCACTATTAATCTCAAATAATTTTAGAGAATTAGTTTCAGTCTTTAGAAGCATATCAAGTTTCTTTATCTCTTTCCGAGCTTCTTTCTGATATTTTGCTAAGTTTTCCATTGTATATTCTTTGATCATTTTTACAGTATCTAAACTACTGATAATAGGTATAGAGGGGGAGATAGCATGATTACCATACACATGATCTCCGTGGAAATGACTATTGATAACAAATCGTATTTCTTTAGAACAGCAAAATTTTGCGCCTCTAATCAGATCTTGAGTTGCTTTAGGTGCAGTCATGGTATCAAAAAGAATAACATAATCACCTAGATCAAAGAACCCAGCATTAGCTCCAGTTATTGAATGATCTTTAGCTATTGCAGCATATACTCCTTGTTGTAGCTTAAATAAGGTAAAAAAATCTGATTCAAAGTCAAGAACAGCTGATTCCATTATTAGTGAGATTCTTTAAACATTAATAATAATTTCGTGATACTGCAAAACAAATGCCTAGTGAAATATTTAACAATAAGTTAATCTTAGATAGCCTGTATGACACTATCAGTCATTTGTGGCGGATTTTGGGGCGATGAGGGAAAGGGTAAAGTACTCTCTTATTTAGCTTTGAAAGATAATCCTTCAATTGTAGCTCGTGCAGGAGTTGGAACGAATGCCGGCCACACCATTCAATTTGAAGGAAAAGAGTACAAACTCAGAATGATACCATCTGGTTTCATCAATCCTAATGCAAGATTATTGATAGGAGCTGGAGTTCTTGTTGATCCTAAGATTTTGTTCAAAGAGATGAAAGAAACTGAATCAATTTGTGGTGTAGATTTTCAATCCGGTATCATTGAAGAAAAGCACAAAAAAATTGATTCCACAAGTACTCATCTAAAAGATAAAATTGGTACTACAGGTAGTGGTACTGGTCCAGCTAATCAAGATAGAGCAATGAGAACCCTAAAACTAGCAAAAGATATCCCTGAACTGGAACCTTATCTCACTGATGTAAGTGTAGAAATTAATGAAGCTCTAGATGAAGGAAAAACTGTTCAAGCAGAAGGAAGTCAGGCCATTTTATTATCTTTGTTCCATGGTTCATATCCTTATGTCACATCAAAGGATACTTCTGCAGCAGCTATTTGTTCAGACATTGGCGTAGGTCCAACTAGAGTAGATAATGTTATAGTTGTTTTCAAAGCATATGTTACTAGAGTAGGGACAGGTGATCTACCAGGTGAGCTTCCCTTAGAGGAACTAGAGAAAAGAGGATGGGTTGAGTATGGTGCAGTTACAGGAAGACCAAGAAGAGCAGCACCTTTCAATTATGACCTAGCTAAGAAAGCTGTTA
>CAZPXJ010000125.1:0-4438 GCA_964590855.1 uncultured archaeon | reverse complement strand
CACAGATAGCTTTGACTAAACTAGATATAATATATCCTGAGATTAGCAAATCCAACAATATTAATCAAATTAAAGGTGAAGTTGAAGATTTCATTGATTCTATCGAAGAAGCAACAAAAACCAAAGTATCTATTATAGGTACTGGACCATCAGCTGAAGACATAATTGACTGTCGAAAAAACATCTAAAATATGTCTCTTTACTCTCTTTGAAGTAAGAAGAATATTTATAACAGATGAGTTAAGATGTTAATCGAATAAGAGAATGAGTAAGCTACCTTCTAAATTACACCCAGATTACCAAGACGAGTTTTTCTTGAATCTTGATAGGATACTTGTACCTATTGGAGGTAGAAAATTTGAATTCACGGGATTAGAATTAGCATTTTATATTGCCCACGAATATGGCTCTCACCTAGATTTGTTACATATAGGAACCGATCCGGGGACTAATATCAAAGGCTATCTAGAAAAATTAGCCAAGTTTGAGGTTGAACATGACCTTGTTATTCGAAAAGGAAAAAATATCTCCAAAGCAATCATAGATTATTGGAGAGAAAAGAAGCATAACCTTGTCCTTATGTCAGGAAAGAGAAGACCTACACTTTTTGATAAATTAACCATTCCAAGTATATCAAGTTCAGTTATTCCAGGTATCGAGACTGAAGTTTTACAAATATTCCCACCAACTATGCAAAAGGTATCGGACAAACTGAAGAATATAGCAGTTCTCTTACCCTATTCTCACAGAGATCCATTTCTACTTAGGTGGGCCTCAGCTATAGCTTCCCCTCAAAAAGGAGCACAAGTAAAGGTATATCACATCGCTCAGGTTCCAGAAACCGTACCTTTAAGTGGAGCTGCTAAAGAGGATATTATCAAAACAGAGGAACAACAATTCAAACAATATATTAAAGAATTTTCAAAAATTTTTGGTCAAATAATCCAACCTCGTTTTATTCTTGGTCACAGAGTTTTATCTTCTCTTGAATCTATTTTCGAGAAAGATGAACCGGATTTAGTAATAATAGGAAAAACAAAAGAAACTAATTTCTGGGAAAGAGTAGTTAAAAAATCATTATCTAGCAAGATTAGGGATAAATTACTTGACCCTGGTGTATGCATTCACCATATGCGATAGAACAGTTTTTTAAATAAGAAAGTTAGATTGGGAAACAGATGAAGTCATGCAATGTTCCTGGATGCGAAGCAGAAGAATCTCTACCATTCAAATGTAAGCTATGTAACCAAATGTATTGTTCTAAACATAGACTTCCAGAGCAACATGAATGTCCAATGATTAGTATTTATCAAACTGAAGAATATAAGAAATCAAAAGTTTCACAACCTAGGATTATAGAAGAGCAACCAAAAAAAATCAATCCAAAATTTCGCGGGGAAAAAGTACGTAATCCTAGAGATACTGAGACAAAATCAGTTTACTTTGAATCTCAGGATAGATTCCTAACACGTTCTTCTTTTTTCAATATTACAGGTTTTAGAAACGATTATCTAAATATTTTTACAACTCTTTTAATCTTTAGCATTCTAATCACTCTCAATATCATAGTTGAAGTGACAGTATATGGTAATCTTCCCATTGCTTTGATGAACTGGAATATGGTTTTCATCAACCTTGGAGCAATTAATTTCATCTTTGGAGGATATTTCATATTTCAGAAGATCCTAGCAAAGAGAATGAGAGAAGGAACAAGAGTGGTTCTTTGGGGTTGGGGAATTTTACTTGGTTTAATGAGTATTTTCGTACCACTTTTTGCCATTCCAGGATTTTTAGCTTTCAAAGAAGGAAAATCAAGTTACAAAAATAGAGGAATAATAGCATTTGCGGGAATCTCTTGGATTCTATTCTGGTGTATGATTATTGTTATTATCATGTTTGGGGGTGGATTTGGTGTGCCTTATCTCGGTTATCTGAGTTTTACTCCAATGTTAATGCTAACTTTTGCTTTATTTTCACTCTTACCTTTTGGTATCTATGCTGGTAAATATATTTCTGGCTGGAATAGGTCTGTTTACTTTGGCACTTTTATTTTTACATTCATATCATTTATTATATATTTAATAGCTAGATATTGACACATAATTATGGCACACAATTATGACGTAATTGTTGCTTAGAAGCCCTGATAAGCCATTTTAGCTACTTTATCAATTCAGCAAATTACCCAAACATTCTTAAATTCCTTTCGGATTTTCCTTCTTCAGTGGGGGTCAAGATGACTGAAGATAATACCACCTCAAATAACGAAGAGCCTGTCGAGTTATCCAAAGAGCTTGGATTGAAAGAAGCTCTTGGTATTGCCGTAGGTGCTCTTATTGGTGGTGGAGTTTTCAGTGTTCTTGGATTAGTAATTAACAACGCTGGTCCTGCAGCTTTCTTGTCATTTTTACTTGCGGGAATTGTCAGCTCATTTACAGCTTTCAGTTATGTTCACTTAGCTTTGAAATATCCAAAAGCAGGAGGGGCTTTTATTTATGTTCAAGAAGCTTTCCATAAGAAATGGCTTTCTGGTACCTTAGGAATTGTCTTGTGGTTTGGTTATAGTTTTTCTGTCAGTTTATACGCAATGACTTTTGGTAGATATCTGGGAGAGGTTATCCCAATTGCTCCTGGAGTAGAAATATTTGCTGGGACCGCATATGCTGTTTCTGTTAGTGCTTTCATCTTTCAAATCATTAGTGTGTTATTATTTATTGGTCTTAATCTAATTGGAGTTAAGGAATCAACTAGAGCACAGAACATTTTAGTTCTTATCAAAGTTATCATTCTTTTAGTCTACATCGTTGCGGGAATCACCGCTGCTCAAAAATCTAACTTCGAAGGATTTTTCGATAAGGGATTTTTCCCAATTATAGCAAGTAGTGTTCTTATCTTTGTCTCAATGGAAGGTTTCGAAATTCTATCAAATTCTGTTGAAGAAATGAAGAATCCAAATAGAGATCTTCCAGTAGGGATGTTTCTTTCAATCATTATTGTACTCATTCTCTATGTTTCAGTTGCACTTGTAACCGTAGCAGTACTAGGAACAGAAGGTGTAGCAGACTTCAAAGAAGTAATTTTATCTGAATCAGCTTCTAAATTTTTAGGAACAGCAGGAATAGGATTAATGGTTTTTGCTGCTATTGTTTCAGCAGCATCAGCAATCAACGCAACCTTACTGGGATCTTCTAGATTATCTTACATGCTATCACATGAAGGAATTATTCCAAAAGCTTTAGCGAAAATTAATCCAACGACAAGAGTACCTGCTAGAGCAATAGCAATATCAGGAGTCATAAGTATAATATTTGTGTTAGCTTTTAACATAGAAATTGTAGCTTTAGCTGCAAGTATTATTTTTATGTTCATTTTTGGAGCAGTAAATATCTCAGGAGTAAAATTACTTGAAGGAAAGAAAAAAATCCCAAGTATTATAGGTGTAGTTTTAATCATACTTTACCTTATTATTTGGATAATTAGCATCGTCTAATCTAAATCTGTTTTCTTCTGCGAATGATTAATGCGAATAGACCAAACAATGGAATAAAGCCAAATAAAATTCCATATGAAAATTCTGGGATTGTATAAGGTTGATTATTGTAGTAATCTACCATAATATCAAAAACATCTGTATTATCAATAATGGAGCCATTTATCATTGTTTTGAAGAAATCACCATATGCATAGAAAGGCACATTATCAGCTGTATGATAAGTATCTGTCCATGCAACCGAAACCATTCCTGCTCTTTCAATTCGAAGAGCTCTTTTCTCTTCTTCTGTAGCTCTTTCTACAGGAAGAGTGCTGTTCAAAGTTTCTCCCTGAATTACCAAACCGCCTGTTTCATGATCAGCTGTAACAATTACTATAGTATCATTCCTACTATGAGCAAAATTCAAAGCAGTAGTTACAGCTTCAGCAAAGGCTATGGTTTCTAAAACAACATTAACTGTATGACCTGAATGAGCTTCTAAATCAATTCTTGCTCCTTCAACCATGAGGAAGAAACCGTCTTCATCCGCTGATAAGATATCTATCGCTCTTTGAGTCATTTCAGCTAATGATGGTGTAAGATCATAATTTCTATCTCTTTCTAAATCCACATGACCTGAGCCAAACAACCCAATTATCTGTTCTGATGTTTCATTCATAAGTTCGTCTCTGGTATAAATAACAGAGTATCCCTTTGATTCCAATTCTGTTAGTTCTGGAGTTGTGAAATAATCTGAACCTCCACCAAATACTAGGTCAACTCCAGATTCTATCATTTGACCTCTAATGATATCATAATCATAACGACTATCATGATGAGCATAGAATGCAGCAGGTGTAGCATGATAAACGTAAGCTGTACTAATCAGTCCAGTTGATTTATTCAAAATTCTGGAAACTTCTACAATATTTTCAATAGGATCGCCAGCAGGATTTATTCCCAGAT
>CAZPXJ010000124.1:0-8957 GCA_964590855.1 uncultured archaeon | reverse complement strand
TAGGATATAAAATTGTAAATTTGGAAGAATCAGTAACCAGTAATGAATTCATTCAAGCTGTAGATGAAGCCTGTAACATTCAATCTGATAACAGTGTCAAACCTGAGCAAAAACAAGTAAAACCTATTGCTGACTCTGATAAAAAACCTGCTCCAGAACCCAAGACAACACCTAAACCTAAAACTGAAACTTTTCTAAAACCCAAGACAACACCTAAACCAAAAACTGAAATTTCTCCAGAACGAAGATATGATTCAAAAACAGTAGAAACAGCAATAGTTGATATTGAACATATTATCAAACAATTAAATATTTTACCCGCTCTTGGAAATAGTATAAGAGATTATATTCTAATTAATGATACTTTATATATTGCTCCAGAAAATCTGGAAAATCCAGATACAGAATCCAAAGTAAAATTACCTGATGGTTCTTTTGTAGCTGACGATTACACACCAAGACTATTTCTAGAAAATGGTAAAATCATAGCTGTAGAATTATGGAGAGAAAACTAACTATTTTTTTGTTTTTCCATTACTTGTTCTGCAATTATTGTATAGATATCGGTTACTCCTTCTCCTAATTTAGCAGAAGATTCTAGAACTGTAAAGTTTTGAGAGCCCCATTTTTCTAAAGCTTCTTCAAAGGTAACAGCTCTTTCTTCATCAAGATCAGTCTTATTGCCAACAATAATAATTGGAATATCATGACACTTCTCCTCGACTTCACTTATCCATTTTTCAATGTGATCAAAGGATTCTCTCCTAGTTACATCAAAAACAACAACAGCCCCATGAGCACCAGTATAATATCGCTTGCGTAACGTGACTAGTTTCTCTTGACCCACAGTATCAAAAAGGACTAACCTTAGGGTAGTATCTTCATCAAATTGGATAATTTTACTGTAAAAATCAACTCCTAAAGTTGGCAGATATGAGGTTGAGAAACGGTTTTGTGTATATCTTACAGCTAAACTTGTTTTACCCACACGAAAATCTCCAGCGTTTATGATTTTGATGATATAGGTGACATTGGGGGTTAAGGTCATTAGTAATAAAGTAAAGGTGAGCAATATAAATCATTTGTCAAAGATGTAACGAGAAAACAACTTCTAGGGTAATAAAAATATTTAGAGCTTAATATTTTTAAGTGCTAGAAAGATACAAGTGCGAAGATGACTAAAACTACAAAGGATTACTCCAGCCTTACAGTTATTATCCCTACTTTAAATGAAGAGAAATCAATTGGCCAGCTTTTAGATTTACTGGAAAAAATTTCACCTAAAGTTAATGTTATTGTTTCTGATGATGGGTCTAAAGATAAGACCAAAGAAATTGTGGAAACTCATCAAGGAAGTGTTAATACTTTCTTCTTGGATAGGAAAAACGAAGAGATACATGGTTTAACAGCAAGTGTAATTGATGCTATTCTCATTTGTCAAACTCAGAATTTCATGGTCATGGATGGAGATTTACAACACCCCCCAGAGGTTGTACCTGAATTTCAAGAAATGTTAATTCAAGGATATAATCTCGTTGCAGGAAATAGAGCAGAGGTTGCAGGTAAATGGGGATTATATAGGAAACTCATGTCCTATACAGCTGTTCTATTGGGAAGATTAGCTTTAGCAATTAGAAGAAAAAATAAAGTAAAAGATATCATGACTGGACTTTATGGATCCAACACTCAACTTTGGAAAGATGTGATAAATGAAAATAAAGAGAAGTTCACACTTGAAGGTTATAAGGTTCTTTTTGATTTCTTGAAGATTTATCCAGATAAACTGAAGATTGGATATGTTGACTATGTTTTTGGTACTCGATCTTCAGGTGAATCCAAAATTACTAATAAGGTTATTTGGTTGTATTTCAAATCACTTTTTTGAAATTAAACACCCTTTAGACTATCTCTGTGATCATAAACAACTTGCAGAAATTCTTGCATAAGATCTGGATTCTTTATTCCAGATATTTTCTCAACACCTGAAGAAACGTCAATAGCGTTTGGTTTCAATTCTGAAATTATCTCAACAACATTACTTGAATCTAATCCTCCGCCAATAATCAAAGGTTTTTGAATGGATTTTTGAATGTTCTTTGCAATATCAACTACTTCTTTCTTCCGTTTCTCATTTTTCCAGTTCTGACCAAGTGGGAGATTGATGTTAACAATCTGAACATATTTTTCTAGTGTTTGTGCTGCTTTAACTGGATCAGGATCAATTATGTTTGATTCCAAAGTTTCCTTATCTAGAAAAATTGAGCCGATAATTGGGATTGTAGCTATCGATTGAACAGATATGAGATTATTAATGTCATCAAAGAATTTTCCATTTATCTGAATCATATTGGGTTTGCATGCATCTTCTGCATCAAAAATATCATCAATAGAAGTAGCTACAAGTTCTGCAATTGTAATACAATGTTCAACATTTGCAAAGATTCTTCGTGCATCAAATTTACTTACAGACCTAACATCATTTATGTCATCTATTATTGCTCCTATTGCAAAATGATTAGATACATCTACAGATAAAGCAGCGTCAAAGTTTGTCACACCAGAGATTTTCGCAATCCACACTCTAATAGCCTCAAGTCATTAAGTAATCTGGTGTTTTTAATGTTTTCCTATCATTTTTCTAAGGTCTAAAATAACGTCATGATATCTGTGATGTATCTGTGACAAGTCCGATATAATCTTCAGATATTACAACATTACTTAATCTATTACAAGATATTTTTATTGAGTTATATGAGAACAAAGGATACTTATCTCACTTTCAAACTTGAGAAAGCTATCGCTAGAATTCAAAATAACAGCGGTTACAATGATTCTCCAGTATTCTTGGAAATCTGTAATTGCCCAAGTAAAGGGGGTTCCTTCTTCTACGATACTAAGAAGGGGGTATATTTCGGTAAAGGTTCATGTACCAAAGGTCTGCTCTGCTCAAAAATTCAGATGGATAAACATCAAATACTCATAAGAAGAGCTTTAACAAGAAATATTGAGCGATTTGAAGAAGAAAAAATCTTACAGAGAGAACAGGTGATAAGCTACTCTCCAGAGATTTTATCTGGGAGCTAAGTTCTTAACCTTTTCCTCCTAATTCTAACAATAGGTTTTATTGGGGACAAACACATATTTAAAGAGGAAATTATAGTTGATTTCAATATGATTGATTCTAAGGAAATTGTTTACAAAGAAACCATGGTTAATGCCTACAAATATGGTTCTGCTGACGTAAAAATAGTTATGAAGAAAATTATGTCAGGATACCCAGAGCTAAGAAGTAAAGCAAAAGAGATTCAGCAGATTTTGGGTAAAATAGTTGAACAAGTTAACAATCTTCCTAGAAAGGATATCGAAAAAACTGTGGAAGAGAAATATCCTGAAAGTATAATAGAAGAAGAAGCAGAAGAGAGAGATTATCTCCCTGAAATTCTTAACGCTAAAAAGGGACAAGTAAAAGTACGATATCCTCCAGAACCTTCAAAACACCCACATATTGGACAGATGTTGTCCTTTTGTATCAATAATCTTATTGCTGAGAGATTTGATGGAAAAACAGTTTTACGTTTTGATGATACCAACCCGGAAAAAGTTCAAGCTGAATTTTATGACAGTTTCAGAGAAGTAATAGCTTGGTTAAATCTTCAAGTGGATAGCGAAGTCCTAGCATCTAATCATATGGAACTCTATTATGAAAAAGCAAAGGAGTTGATTCAGAAAAATCATGCTTTCATTTGTCGTTGTGAACGAGAATTATTTACACAACTTCGAAACGAACAAAAAGAATGCAAATGTAATTTAGAAAATACAGTAGAGTTGAATCTCCAACTTTTCGAAGAACTACTTGAGGGAAAATATGTCCCAGGAGAGGCAGTTGTAAGATTAAGAGGGGACATGCAATCACCTAATTCTGCTATGAGAGATCCAGTTCTTCTCCGATTATCAGAGCATTCTCATTGTATTCAAGGAGATAAATACATTCTATGGCCCATGTATGATTTTGAATCTCCAATCATGGAGGACTTAACCAAAGTAACACATATTCTTCGAAGTATGGAGTTTGGTAAGATGAGGGAAGAACTGCAGAAAACAATAGCAACTCTATTGAATCTAAATGTTCCAGAATTCATGGAGTATCGCAGATATAATATCATCGGAGCACCCACACAAGGAAGAGTAATAAGAGAATTAGTACAAGAAAAAGTGGTTACAGGTTGGGATGATTATAGGCTTGTCACATTCCAAGCATTAAGGAGAAGAGGCATTCAACCAGAAGTATTTCCTGAGATTATCAGAAGAGTAGGAGCTACAAAATCTTCAACTAACATAGATTTTTCTCTTATATTTGCCATAAATAGAAAAATCATTGAACCTACAGCCAAGCATTATTATTTCGTAGAGGATCCAGTCAAAGTAACCCTTCTAAATCCTATCAAGAAAACAATTAAAATCGATTTTCATCCACACAATAAGGACTTGGGCAAAAGGAGTATAAGTGTTAATGATGTTGTATATCTAAGTGGAACAGATCAAGAGTTTCTAGATACAAACTCACGTATTAGATTGAAGGATCTTTTCAATATTCAAATTAAAGAGAAGAAAACAGAAAAAGAATTAGTAGCCGAGATTATTGGTGAAGAAATGCAACCTAATTTTCCAAAACTGCAATGGGTTTCTGAACCCGTAGAAGTTGAAATTGTCAAGCCAGAAATGTTATATTTAAATAAGCGAATAAACAAAGATAGCTTGAAGTATATTCTAGGTCTTGGTGAAAACAATCTAACAGATCTAAATGTTGGGGATATCGTTCAATTCGAAAGGTTTGGATATACAAAGGTTAATAATATTAGCAACAAAATTAAAATGAACTATATACACGGATGAAGGATTATGGATTATGGATTACTTATCTTCTTGATTTTTCTTTCAATTTCTTTGATAGTGATAGCTAGAGCCGCTGTTAAGAACAAACAAAAGAAAGATACTCCAAAAAGAAGGTATAAACCATACCAACCTACTCAAGCACCATCAACAAGCTCTGGATCCACCTATATCCAGCAACCTAGTGCAGATAGTTCAAGCTATTCGACAACCCATGGTTCAGATTCTCGTGCTGCATATGCAAGTGCAGATGAATATTTTAGAGCAGGAATGTTTGATAGAGCTAAAGAAGAATATCTCAAAACAGGGAGAGTATTTGGTGCTGCAAAATCTGTAGCTGCTAAAGGGAGAGAATTTGTAACAGATTCCATTCAGATAATCTCAAGATACGCACCAGAAAGAGAAGAGGAAATGGTCAGAAATCTCTCAAGATATTTTTATGATAGCGGAGAAACAGAGATATCAGCTTACATATTATTTGAGAAGGGTCTTGAAGAGGAAGCCGATGCAGTTTTAGCTACAATAGGAAAATCAGTGGAAGATATTGCTCCTTCTGGTGTAGTTGAAGTTGTTTCTATAGATCAATCTTTAGAACTTGAGGAAGAAAAAACATTAGAAGAATTGGAAGAAATCGCATCAGAGACATTAGAACAGGAAGCTGAAGAGAAGGAAGAAGAGAAATCTGTAGTCATTAGGGAAAAGTCTAAAATGCCTAAGACTCAAACACTGAAATCTGCTACTGCTGAGTTAGATGATAGATGTAGTGTCTGTATGTCGCCGATTAAGGCAGGAGAAAGCTTTGTAAGATGTCCATTCTGTGAAATTCCATCTCATTATGCCCATATAGTTGAATGGATAAAGGTCAAGCCTCAGTGTCCAAACTGTCGAAAGAAGCTAGTTGCTAGAATGTTCCAAGCAGAGTAAAAAGTTAAAAGCAGTTTTGTTATTTTAGATTCATGACAATGCTACCACCTTTTAAAGATACTATAATCAGAGAGTATATCGATGCAGAAATTCAGACGCAGATTGCTGGTTTCGACTTAACAGCTAAAGACATCATGGCATTGGAAGATGGAGGAATTATTGATTTTGATAACGTTGAGAGATTCATACCAGATCATAAAACTCTAACCCCACTGAACAAAAAATGGGAACTTGAACCAGGAGGATATCTGGTTCGTTATAACGAAATAATAGAGGTTCCACTAAATGCTATGGGTATTGTTCTTCCAAGATCAACTTTGATGAGAATTGGTGCAACACTTTGCTCTGCAGTTTGGGATCCAGGATACAAAGGAAGAGGCATTGGTCTGATGATAGTCAATGCTAAAATCACTGTCTGTGAGGGGGCTAGAATTGCTCAAATTGTATTTATCAAGACTCAAGAAAAAATATCTGAAGGGTATTCGGGAACATACCAAAACGAAAATGTTAATGAATGAGTAATCTGATTTAAACAGCAGACAAATTTGTCAATTTAATAGCACTTCTTATATACACAAATCTTGTAATTTAATCAGCAGTTGGAAAAGTGAAGTCATGTCAAAGAAGGAAGAAACACCAAAAACTCCTAAAGAAAAGAAACCTGTTGAAAAAAAGATCTCTACTGTAGATAAAGTAAAAGCTGAGATTCAAAAAACATCCAAACCAAATAAAGATCCAGAAGATTGGATTGAAGAGATTTTACCTAAAAAGAAAGCAGAACCAGCTAAGAAACAAAAAACTCAGGATTTAAGCGATGTGGCGGTAAATCAAATACCGGGAATAGGACCAGCAGTTGCAGAGAAATTAATGGCATCCGGGTATCTCACATTAGCTGCAGTTGCTCACGCATCTCCAATAGAACTTGCAGAGCATTGTGAAATAGGAGAACAAACTGCTAAGAAACTTATTGCAGCTTCTCGAAGTCAAATTGGGATAGGGTTCAAGAATGCAAACGAACTACTCAAAGTTCGAAATAAACTAGTAAAAATATCTACTGGGACTAAATCACTTGATACTCTACTCGCAGGAGGAATTGAAACAAGTTCTTTGACTGAAATTTCTGGAGAATTTCGAACTGGAAAAACTCAAATTTGTTTCCAACTTTGTGTAATGACTGCAATGCCAAAAAGTCTAGGAGGACTAGAATCTGGAGTTATTTACATAGACACAGAAGGAACATTTAGACCTGAAAGAATTGTGCAGATATGTAACAGGTATAACGCTCCAGCTGAAGAAGTATTATCGAGAATAAATGTCGGAAGAGCATATAATTCTGATCATCAAATGGTTTTAGTTTTAGAAAGCCCTCAACTAATAAAGGAAGGAAATGTAAAACTAATGATCATTGATTCACTGACAAGTCATTTTAGAGCTGAATTCGCAGGAAGGAATGCTTTGCTTGAGAGACAACAAAAACTAAACAAGTTCTTGCATCAACTTCTAAGATTAGCAGAAGTTTATGACATAGCTGTAGTTGCTACAAATCAAGTTCTTTCCAAACCAGATGTACTTTATGGAGAAACAGTTTTTCCAATTGGAGGTAATATCGTTGCACACTCATGTACTACTCGAATCTTTCTGAGGAAAAGCAAAGGAGAAAAGAGAATAGCAAGGGTAATTGACAGCCCTCATATCCCTGAAATAGAAACGGTTTTCATGATAGGTCAAGATGGAATACTAGATATTGGCGAAAGCTAAACCCTAATACTTTCATAAACTTTAAGTAAGATATTCATGTTTCTGTTCTTTAGAAACATTTAGTCTTTCCATTATTAAATTGGTGATTAATTTGACAGAAGAAGGTATTTCAGTTAGTGATGCTATTAAAATCACTGAATTAGAAAATAAAGCTCAAAATCTACAAACAAAGGTTGATGAGCTTGAAAGTGCTAATATTGAGTTAACAGAGAAGAAGAATGCTCTGCAGACTGAACTTGATGAACTCAAAGTTAAAGCAGAAGGGTTCAGTGAATTAGAAACAACTAAAACAAATCTTGAGAATAAGGTTAATACTCTCAAAGATGAAAATGCAACTCTCAAAGAAGAAAAAGAGAAATTGAATACGGAGATTCAAACCCTTAAAAATGAAACAATGCAAAAAGATACCGATTTTGCCAACATGAAAAGAGAAATGGATGAGCAAAGCGAAGGGTATCAAGATAAACAACATACCATTGATAAGTTACGAGAGAGCATGAACGAATTAGAGAGTGCAAAAACCGAAATTGAAGCTCAGTTCGAACAAGTAAAGGATGAAAAGGCTACAATTGAAAACAAATATAATGAATTGTTAACAGACTCTTCAAGACTTGAACAGATAAAAACTGAGTTAAGAGATAAAGAGGAAGCTTTGAGAAGGTTCCAAATTATAGCTGAATCAGATCCCTCTTACAGTTGGCTCTCAACTTTAGAGAAGTATAGAGTAATTGAACTCAAAAGATTAGCAATGTCTACAGGATCTTCAACACATGCAATTTTAAGATATGTTAAAATGCTTGAAGGAGCAGGTTTAGTTGAAATTGAAATGCATGGTAAGGATGATCCTAACCCAACTATAAAACTAAAATAATAGAAAAACAATTCTTTCTATTCCTATTTTTTTATTTCATTTTAATTGTGTCATTTCCAGTTTCCTTTTAGCAGTGCTAATTGCAAAACTAATCTTAATGTCAGCAACAATATTTCTCTCAGATTAGTCACAGGATAAAATTTAATATTGTGATGTAGACTTCTATCGTGATACGAATGGACACAGAAATTTCTTTGAAAATCAATGGTAATGAAGTTCCTTTGAACAATTTTCTTAATAAAATATTCACCAAAATCAATTGGGCGATTATTGAAACCCTAAAAGGTATAGACTTGGAAAGTATTCAGACAATACAAATCGACATAGAGAAAAAAGACTGAAAGCTAAGTAGTAAATTTTAAAACCAACTTTCCACATTCTTTTCCGTATGAACGCTAATCAGTTTTCTAGAAAAGAGATAGTGATAGCTTATATCAAAATACTCAGATTAGTGAACGGCTTAGTATCAGGAGTAGCAGCAGCTTTTGGAGTTGTTTTATCTTTTCCGGATGGA
>CAZPXJ010000123.1:5197-8972 GCA_964590855.1 uncultured archaeon | reverse complement strand
TTGTCAGAATTGGAATATCAGTCAAATCTCAGCAGAAAGTAATAATCTCATAACAGTAACACCTGAAAATGCAATGGATCTCATTCGAAAAAATAATTGCGAAACAATTGCTTATACGTACAATGAACCTCTTATCAATTGGGAATGGATTAGAGATACTGGAAAACTAGCACACAAAAATGGTTATGGAAATATTTTAGTTTCTAATGGATTGATTAACAAGAAACCACTCGAGGAAATAATCCCCCTAATTGATGCTGCAAATATTGACATTAAAGCTTTTACTCAAGAATTCTACAGAGATGTAACGGGTTTCCCTGGTTTAGAACAAATCAAGAAGAATGTTAAAACTATGATTAAAGCTGGAGTTCATATCGAACTCACCATGTTATTAATCCCAACTTATAATGATAATCCAGAAGAAATAGAAGCTTTTGCAATTTGGGTAAATGAAACGCTGAATTCGAATGTTCCTGTACATTTTAGTAGATTTTATCCCCACTACAAAATGCAACATATCCCCCCAACACCTGTGGATACAGTAATTAATGCAAGTAAGATAGCTCAAAGTGTGGGATTGAAATATGTCTATACTGGAAATTTACCTTATTCTGAGATCAATACAACTATATGTCAAAACTGTGAGTCAGTTTTAGTTGAACGTGTTAATTACAATGTAAAAATCAAAGAACTAGGGAAGAATGGTGCTTGTAGAAAATGCGGGGAACCATCAGATATTCGAGTTTGAATTCTCCAATCAGTTGTTGTTATACAACTATCTTTTTAATCTAATATAAAATCGAAAGAACGTATGTTAGACACCTTAGAGGAAATAATCAACAGCATCCCTCTATCAAGTAGAGATTTTCTTGATATTCGTTATGCTTATGCGATGGGAGAATCTTTTACAGTAAGAAATGGACGGTTTGATAGTATCAGTAATCAAACTACTGGAGGGATCGCTATAAGGGCTTTGATTGATAATGCATGGGGTTTCACATCTATTGTAAATACAGATAAAGACTCTATTCTCAAAGCTGCTAATAAATCAATAAAAATGGCTCAAGCTGGATCTAAATACACCAAACAAGAGAGATTGATTGGTGATGAATGGGTTTTCGAGGGTACTGGAGTAACAAAACAGGAAATAGACCCAAGAGAGATTGATAAGGAAACAAAATTCAACAAAATAATTCAAACAGAAAAAACTGCTAGAGAATACTCTGATACTATTGCAGAGGCTTCTTCAACCTATCAAGAATCCCATAGTCAAGAATATATTGTAAATAATCGCGGAACAAAAGTTAGCAATGAAGAACATGTTATTCGATTGATGAAGAATATTGTTGGAAGACAAGGGGAAAAGATGCAGAATGTTTTTGATTCTATAGGAGGATCAGGAGGATGGGAATTAGTAGAAAAATGGGATCCTGAAAAAGAAGGTTTGAAAGCAGCTGTTCTCGTTGAGAAATTACTAATGGCTAGAGAACCACCTTCTGGAAAAATGAATGTGATAATGGATCCTTCACTAACGGGTGTTTTTATTCATGAAGCATTCGGACATGCATGTGAAGCTGATGGTATAATTGCCAAGAATTCAATATTGGAAGGGAAGATAAACACACGTGTAGGAGTTGAAGGAATTAATGTTATTGATGATCCAACAATTCCAAAACTAAGAGGTTCATTCGATTATGACTCTGAAGGAACAAAAGCTCGTAAGAGGATTTTAGTTGAGGATGGTATCCTAAAAGAGTATTTCCACACTCTAGAAACAGCTACAGCTTTAGGGATGGAACCCAATGGTTCTGGAAGAGCTATGAATTTTAATGTTACACCTCAAGCTCGCATGGGGAACTCCTATGTCGATAGTGGTGACATGAAACTTGAAGAAATCGCGGAAATGGCAAAAGATGGTGTTTATCTCAAGGATTCATATGGTGGTTATGTTGTTCCCGCTAAAGGTCAATTTTACTTTACTTGCCAATTAGGTTATTTCATTGAAAATGGCGAAATTACTGATATGATGGGGAATGTTGGTATGTCAGGAATGACCTTAGAAGTATTGCAAAACACCTTCGCAATAGGAAATAAATGGGAACCAGCATTTCAAGGTACCTGTGGAAAAGGAGGACAATGGGTCCCAGTAAT
This sequence comes from uncultured archaeon, assembly GCA_964590855.1. Taxonomy (GTDB): domain Archaea; phylum Asgardarchaeota; class Heimdallarchaeia; order Heimdallarchaeales; family Heimdallarchaeaceae; genus UBA460. The sequence continues at coordinate 6,821 of CAZPXJ010000123.1, read as the reverse complement.
TGGTGGAGGACCAGATCTTGGTGTTTCAGATTTAGTAGTTGGAGGAACAAAACAATGACATCATATGAAAATCTACATGAACTTGCTGAGCACATTGTAAAATATGGACTATTACTAGGAGCGGATCAAGTAGAAGCCTACACGCTCTATGGTTCTGCTAAAAGTGTTCAAGTGGAAAGAGGTTCAATAAGGAAGTTTACAGATATAAGTAACTCTGGATTAGGAATACGTATCATAAAAGACAAATCTATAGGAATGGCGTCTACAACCATTTTTACTAAAGAAAGTATAGAGAATTGTGTTAAGAATGCATATGCTTTAGCCAAAGTTAGTCCACCAGATCCAAATTTTGTTTCATTACCAATGGATGAAAGACTCTCTCCTGAAATTCCAGATAGATATGATCAGGCAGTGATTGATCTAGATGTTGAAGATTTCACTGAGATAATTTTACACGCAATTCAAGAAGCACAAATTGTAGAAGATGCCGTTATTGGTGGTAACTTCACAGCTGGTTATGGTGAAAGATTTATTGTTAATTCTTTAGGGATTGATAGAACCTCAGCTCAATCATCAGTTAGTGGTTATCTTAGCGTGAAAATTGAAAAAGACGAAGATATTGGAAACGCTTACTATTATGATGCCTCAACAATTCTTTCAAAATTCAAATATGAAGAAATAGGGAAAGTTGCAGGAGAAAGAGCTAAAAACATGTTAGGTGCTAAAAAGATTGATACATCATCTCTACCTATTTTGCTAGATCCTGATAGTACTTATGGAACCATTGAACCTATTCTTGCAAACGGTATAAATGCTTTCAGTGTTTTTAACAGAACAGCATTTTTTGTTGATAAAATAGGGGATAAAATCGCAAATGAGAAATTAAACATTTCTGATGATCCCTTCTATCCTGGTGGAACAGATTCATCTCCATTTGATGATGAAGGTGTTATTCCTCAAAAGCTGAAACTTGTCGAAAATGGCGTACTTCAAACTTATATTACTGATTCATATTCAGCTCCATTGGTTGGATTGGAAAATACAGGTCATGCATCTAGAGGTTCATTTGCTTCTAGGCCAAGACCTGCACCCTATACTCTTAGTATTAAACCAGGAGACATCTCTAAAGACACTCTGTTAGCAGATATGAAAGAAGGTATTTTATTAATAGGTTCACCTCTTAGTTCGAGGGGAAATAACCCTCAAATTTCCGCTCAAATCAATCAAGGTTTCCTAATTAAGGATGGAGAGATTCAGCATCCGATAAAGAATGCAGTAATAGGTTGTACAATTTACGATGTTTACCAGAAAATAGATGAACTGAGTAAAGAAACACAAAATCGTAATGGTCACATAGCACCTTGGATGCTTCTAAAAGAGTTACAAGTTAGTGGAGGAAAATAACCTCCCAAATTTTCATTTTAATTTTTAACAAAACATTTATTGATACTAAGCAAAATGAGAACATATGCCTAAAATCAGTTTAACTTCAATAGCTAACATTCTATCTATTGGAGTTAATGCTTTACTTATCTTTTTAAAACTGATTATAGGTTTTCTTTTCAATTCAATAAGTTTGATTGCAGATGGGTTTGATTCGGTTCTAGATGTTGTTTCTGCAACA
>CAZPXJ010000123.1:312-5187 GCA_964590855.1 uncultured archaeon | reverse complement strand
AATAGGTGAAAAAATAAGTAGAAAACCGCCTGATCGAGATCATCCTTTTGGTCATCATAAATTTCAATTAATTTCAAGTCTTGCAATAGTTTTAACTATGCTAACTTCCTCATATTTTATTGCTCAAGAGGCTGTAGAAAGACTGATAGAGGCCACCTCCTATGATCTTGAGATATGGGTTTTAGTAGCTTCTATTATTTCTTTGTTTACAAAACTAGGAATCTCTATCGGTTTAATGAGAATAGGAAAGAAACTCCAATCGACAGTATTTATGGCAAACGCTAAGAACTATAGAACAGATGCTATATCTTCAGTTTTTGTGATAGTGGCATATATTGGAGCAAGATTCAACGTATGGTGGTTAGATCCAGCTTGCGCATTTGTTATAGTTGCATTAATATTGTATACAGGATATGAAATCACAAAAATGTCATTACCAGAGTTAGTAGATAAAGGACCATCAGAAGAGATTATAGAGGAAGTAAAATCCACAGCACTTTCATTCCCTGAAGTTAGAGAAGTCCACATAATCAGGCTAAGATCCATATTGGGTTCTTACACTGGAGATTTCCATATACTTGTTGAGCCAAAATTAACTATTCTCGAAGCACATGAAGTGTCAGAAAAGGTTAAAGCAAAACTTGAATCTGATGGACGATATAGAGATTTAGTAATACACATTGAGCCATACATACTTGAAGAAATCTTAGAAGGTTGATTATTCAATCCTCAGATAACGATCGCTTCTTTCTTTTCCAAGCAGTTAATATAAAACCTAGTTCTCCACCGTGTTGATTTAAATGGTGAATGTATTCAAATAACCAGTCCGCTACAGAGATGCTATATTCTTTATATGTTCGCATCTCATTTAGTTGACTATCAACAATAGAAGACAAATTTTTTTCTACTGAAGAGACCATTTTATCGTATCCTTCTATAAGATCATCCAAGGTTAAATCCTCAGATTTATCTTCAAAATGATAAACTTCGTTATGGTTGTTAAGAATAACATTGACTATCCAGATCTGGTCATGAATAAGATGCTCAATTATCCATCCTGTGGAATACATTGATTCATGAGCTTTCCAATTTAAAACATCCTCTGGGAGATGAATCAAATATTCACGGAATGCTTCATGAGACTTCTTGATAATCTCAAGATAGAATTGGGATTTTTGATTTGAAGTCATGATGATAAATCTAAAAGAGACACTTATATTTAAGATTAGGGTTTTTATGAAAAAATAGAAAGTTGAGCTGAAAGATTTTTATTTATCATTGAATAAGGAATGTTGGATGAGAAGTCTAAACATAAATACAGATGTTCTAATTGTTGGTGCTGGTCCAGCTGGTATGAGTTTAGCTATTAACCTAGGAAAAAGAAACATCAATACTATTGTTGTAGATCAAAAACCTAAGAAAAGTATAGGTTACAAAGCATGTGGAGATGCTTTATCACCAAATTCAACCAGAAAGCTTTACGAATTTTCTGGTATTAAACAACCCTATGGAGAGGAAATTGCCGAAGATTTGAAAACAGCTCACTTCCGTCCAGTTAGTGATTTCGAGTTATCTTTAGATTTCATTTCTCAGACAATTGATCGTCTAAAATATGGTCAAAGACTTTTGGAATCTCTGAAGGATTATCCCGGGATAGAAGTAAAGACTGAGCATAAAGTTGTTGGGACATTAATCAAAGATAAGAAAGTAATTGGTTGCAAAGTAAGACAAAAAGATGGAAAGAAAATAGATATTTTTGCTAAAATTGTAGTTGATTGTTCTGGTGTTACAGGAATTGTTCGAAGAGGAATTCCCACTTCAGTATGTGATAAATTCCCAAATAAACTGAAGAAAACAGAAACAATAGTATCATACAGAGAAATCATTGAAACACCTAAAACTCATGAATTTCAGTACCAAATGAGGATAGAATATCATGATGAAATGCCTCCACCAGGATATTTCTGGATATTTTCAAAAGGAGAAAAACAGCTAAATGTGGGAGTAGGGTGGTTGTTAAACGATAATAACAAAAACACAAATGTCAAGAACATACATAAAGCCATCAGACATAAACTCTTTCCAGATGCAAAAGTTGTGGATGCTGTAGGAGATACATTACCTGGTAGGTTACCCCTATATTCAATGGTATGCAATGGTTTCTTGACCTGTGGAGATGCAGCAACTCTTGTTAATCCTATAAGTGGTGAAGGACATGGTCCAGCTCTATTAAGTGCATATTATGCAGCCGATATAGTTGAAAAGGCAGTTAGAAATGAAAATTGTACTGAAGAAGCTCTTTGGGATTATAACCTCAAAATATGGGATTATTATGGTTACGAAGGTGGGCTTGGTATAGCAGTTCACAAGCTATTGGCAGCTGTTCCTTTTAGTGATTTCTCCTTCCTATTTGAGAAGGGAATAATATCACAAGAAGATGTAGATGCAATAATGGGTTCTACAGCTGTTAAATTACCTATTTTCCAGAAAATAATGAAGGGAATGAGGAAACCAAAATTATTATTCAAAGTTGCTAAAGGGTTGTTACTTGCAGAGAGAATAAAGAAGTTGTCTAAGAAATATCCAACACATCCAAACAAATTCTACAAATGGAAAAAGAAAATAGAAAAAATAGAGAGAAAACGGATTTAAGTAGGAACTACTTTTCCATCTCCTATTCTTACCATTCTATCACACGTTTTTGCAACAGCAAGATCATGTGTAACTAGTATAACAGCTGTTCCTTGCTCTTTTGCAAATCTACTTATCAAGTCAATAACAACTTTTCCTGTTTGAGAATCAAGATCTCCAGTTGGTTCGTCGGCAAACAGGACTGCGGGATTATTAATCATAGCTCTAGCTATGGTCACTCTTTGCATTTGCCCTCCCGATAGTTTTATTGGAAATTGATTTTGAAATCGTTCAATTCCCACTTCTTCTATTAGTTCTAAAGCTCGTTTTCTCACTTCTCTTCTTGGTCTTCCTGCCATTAATCCTGGTAGCATCACATTTTCAAGAACTGTTAGTTGTGGTACAAGGTTATAGTATTGAAAGATGAATCCCATATTTTTTCGTCTAAACATAGAAACAGCTGAATCAGTCATTGAATCAATATTAGTCCCTAACAAGAAAACAGCGCCTCTGTTTGGTGAATCTAAACCAGATAATAGGTTTAGCAAGGTTGTTTTTCCACTTCCACTGGGACCAATAATAGCTACCATTTCACCTTTCTTTATCTCAATATCTACACCCCTGAGAGCGTAAACGGTAGAACCAATCAGACGATAGGTTTTGAATAGTGAAACTCCTTTTAAAATAATCTCATCTTTTACTTCAATTGTTTTATAGTTTTCAATTCCAATATCTGGTGGAATAGATTGGAAATAAGCTAAATCTCTGAATTTATCTGCAAAGTATTTCAATAGTTGAATTTCTGTTAGGGTTTGTGTGAATATGTTAGAGAGAAAATCTATTTGCTTGATTTCTTCAACAGGCAAATTTTTGTATTTGTTGATAATAATAAGTAAAGATTGATAGACTTTTTTGACCTTGGTCTGAAGATGATTTAGACGTGAAGTTAGATCATCACAATGTGTCATTTCCTTAACCATCATCAAATAATCATTTAACGGCCCATATTCCATTTTCTCCACATCTAAGCTTAGTTCAAGATTTACCTCTGAAACTCTTTTGAGTTGTTTTAGTAGAATCACAATAGCTTGCTGTGTTGAAGATAATAATCCGAAAATTACACGGAGAGTTCTCCACAACTTATCACTCATTTGATCCTCAAGAAGCTTTACTCTATCTTTATCAAAAATGAGATTTTCTAGTAAATGTATCGCTGCTTCAGTTGAATTTAATATAGGAGCAAGATTGTGTGCACATGCTTTTCCAAATTGAGCTATTAACAGATTTTCTGCAACTAGTCTTAGTGGAATGTTTACTTTCTTGTCTTCAACATCTCTTTTCAGAATAAAATCAGGAAACATGATGATATCAGAAAAATCATCAGGAAAATCCCAAATGATGAGGAAAGTTTTTTGCAAAACATCACTTACTCTTTCAATTACTCTATCATCTATCTCATTTGTTTTTTGAACAATTTCGTTTATAATTTCTGAGATGTTTTCACTCTTTGAACTTTTCACAAGATTAGTAAGCATCTGAGTAATATCTTTAATCTCAACGTTCTTTCTAATTTCCTTTGAGTAATTTGAACATTCTTTATCACAATATCTGTGGATGATTTGTTCCAGCTTTTGAATCACTTCTTTTCTTTGTTCAGGTGATTCTACTACAGATAGTGGAATATTACATTTTACATAAAGAAATGTGTTTACCTCGAGAATGTCCGACGACCTTAATTTGGAAGAAGCACTAAGTTTGGCTATGAACTTTTTAATACGTTTAATTAGAGTATTCAGTGAATCCCGATTCAATTTGTTAATAAGAACACCTAGTGTCATCTCAACGAACTGCTCTTGAATATTCTCAGTTTTAACAATCTCACTCATCATCTGCATCTCCTTGATTAATAATTTCTCCATCTACAATCCTAATTGTTCTATGGCAGAATGAAGCGATATATTCAGAATGTGTCACTATTAGAAACGTCTGCTGGTAATTTTCATTTATAGAAACAAACAAGTTCATAATTTCAGTTGAAGTATCTCGATCTAAATCACCCGTTGGTTCATCACCCAAAATAATTGCAGGATTCATCAAAAGAGCTCTAGAAACAGCTACTCTTTGTTGTTCCCCTCCACTGAGTTCATTTGGTAAATGGTAGATTTTATCGCCTAGTCCCATCTGACGGAGCATCATTTTTGCTTCTTCTTCAGCTTCTAAACGAGAAATATCTGTTAGAAGCAA
>CAZPXJ010000123.1:0-302 GCA_964590855.1 uncultured archaeon | reverse complement strand
AACTGTATTATCAAGTGCTGATAGAAATTCAAACAAATTGAATAACTGGAAAATATATCCAATATTATTCAATCTAAAGTCTGTCATCTCTGTATCGGCTAGTTCACTTATATCTTGTCCTTGAATGAATATTTCTCCTTCTGTGGGTTGATCTATACCTCCTAGAAGGTTTAATAATGTGGTTTTTCCGCAACCCGAGGGACCCATTATTGCAACCATTTCTCCTTTTTTAATCTCTATATCTAGTCCTTTGAGTGCATGGACTTCTATTGGTGTATCAATACCATAGGTTTTATGCAAGT
>CAZPXJ010000122.1:7964-9053 GCA_964590855.1 uncultured archaeon | reverse complement strand
TTCCTTCTTCATGTTGTAGCTCAATTCCTTTAGAAATTTTCTTTTTGAGAGCTTCTCTGTCATCTATAACTTCAACTTCAGTTTTTGATTGAATAAGTGTACTTTGTATATCGGTGGTTATTCCAAGCATATTGCCAATATCTGGTACTAATCTTTGGAAGAGTTTATTCGCCCCTTCTTTCCAATGAATAGTATTATTCTCAGAATCAAAAGCGAAATTCATGTCATTCATTGAAAATTTCTTTAGAGTGATTGCATTTGTGTTATTAGCATATTCAAGCGCACCTTTTCTTTCTTGATCAGTCAGTTCCAATTCTTTAATCAGTTTAACTTTGGAAGAATCTAGATTGGAAAGAAAACTTAAGAGCGAAATCAAAATTACTATTATACTTACTGGTACAAGAAAAAGTGGTAATGTCGTAGGGACAGTACTATAAGGAAAAGATAATCCAAGAAGAATTCCTCCAACTACAACACCAAAAAATTTCAGGATTTGAAGAAATGTTCCTTCTTTACGATATTTATAGGGTCCAAAGATAGAGAAGAATATCCAGTAATTAAGCGAATGAGGGTTAATGTACGGTTTTGACAGCATTCCAAGATAATTACTTCTTTCAATTTGTTTTTGATCTGAAATGGATCTTATCTGAGAATATTCTATATGAGTAGAAGCATACTCCTCTCGTTTCTGCATGATAAAGAGTTTAAAGTAATTTTTTCCTTGTTTGATATTACTTACAAATGTTATATCTCTAAACCAAACTTCTCTAGGTAAAATTGTTATTGTCTCTAACTTAGATGATTTACTCTTCTTTGATAAGTCACTATACCAACCTAGAATCGCATAACGAAGCGTCAAAGTAATAGGTTGACCTGAGTTATTTGTAACAAATACACGGACGACACCTCTTCCTTTTTCAGAAACTTGATCTACAATTGGGAGTATAGTAAAAGCTATATCTCTGATGCTTTCCATTTCTATATTTTCTCGAAGATCAGCATCAACATCCATGTAGTGTGTAAACCTAGATACGAAATTTGTTGCAAAAATAGGATTCTCTTTTGCTTCATTACTCATTTTTCTCAAGA
>CAZPXJ010000122.1:6112-7954 GCA_964590855.1 uncultured archaeon | reverse complement strand
ATTCTTGATGTTAATAATTTTTTCCTTAATTTTTCTTAAGAATCCTCAATAAATTCTATGGATTAGTTGACTCTTGGTTAGAAAATTTTGTAGAGTTTAGAATTACTAGCACTGTAAGAATCTTTAAGAAATATTTTCACCTTAAGGTCATGTGAAGTATTTTGAGAGCTGATGAATTTGATCTTCCTAATGAATTCTCTCGATATGAGAAGTTTATTCAAGGAGATTTTGCAAATTTCTTCCCTGTATTCTCAAAATACCAATCAATGAGTTATAGTTTCTTTCAATCAATAGTATATGCATCAGATGATTTAGCGAATTCACTGGAGGAATTAGAGGAAGCTAGGCAAAGTTATACTTTAATCGCCTTAAGTGGTTATTTTCTTCTATCTCAGTACAGTAAAGTACTAACATTTCCTGTGCCCGAGGAAAACCTTGAAGCTATGTTCTTTCGATTCAAGTCAGCTAAGTATCTAGGCGAAAAAGCTGCAGTTTCAACCTCATTAGCAAACACAATTACTCTCATGGTCGATCTAAAAAAACAATCACCACAACTTCACAAAGATTTTTCGATTATCATGTCAATTGAAATTGCTTCAATGAATTCAGATGTACAATCAGTTCAAAAATATTCTAAAGAGTTCAAATCCATGCTCCTAAATACAATACTCATCAAAGAATATCCTCTACTTACTTTACAAGTAGTAAGTGATTTAGCCTACAGAGAGTTCAGAACAGGAGATGAAGCTTATTCTGGTTGGTTAGAAATCTACAAAGAATTAGCTGAAGCTTTGAACATGGACACTAAAAGATTAGACTGTTATACCATGCTTGGAGGATTATATCGTTTCAAAGGGTATTTGGAAGAAGCTTCAGAGTATTATAGTAAAGCCATAGTTATAGCTGAAAACATAGGCAACAAAGAACTAATCGCTTCCCTTATTTCAAATATGGCTGATCTTGAACATACCAGAGGTAACCTTGAAAAAGCTCTCTTTCTATGCAGTGAAGCTCTTAAAGATCCTGAGATATCGAAATCAAGACCATCGATATATATCACCTTTTCAGAGGTTTTAATCAAGCAAGAAAGATATGAAGAAGCTATTGAAAATCTAGATAAAGCATTACAAATAGCTGGACACAAATCTCCTATTATCAATCTACTTTATGGGTTTGCTTTAACTAAAATACCAGGAAAAAATAATTTCAATGAAGGGATAAAATTCATCCAGAAAGGAGGAGTTTTAAGTGAAAAGTCCAAAAATCAAAGGTGGTTAACTTCCTATTACTATTATCAAGGAAGAGTCTATCTTGATACTTATGATCTTTCATCAGCTATTTCATTTTTCGAGAAGTGTTACGAACTAGCAATTTTAAGTGAGTTTCAGTATGTCGTCCTCTCACAGCTCTACTTAGCAGAAGCATTTTTGCACCGATACAAAATCTCTCAATCAGAAGATGATCTCTCAAATTCAGAAAGGTATCTGGCTAATGTCATTTCAATTTGTCAAGAGCAAGAATTACCTATTTTAGCAGAAGTACTGTATATTAGTGGTCAACTTCTAGTTGCATTAAATGAGTTAGTAGATGCAGAATTTCTATTCCTAAGAGCTCAAGAATTAGCTGAAGAAAACAAGAGCCACCAACTAATCAAGAAATGTTCAAGATCTATTGAAAGCATTCAGTCAAATCAAATCAACAAACCCATGGAGATTATTAATGAGATCACAGATGTTATTAATGATTTAGCTAAAAATTCTTACATCAAGAAGACTAAGCAAATGCCTCAAATCTACTTCTTGAATATCTTCACACTTGAAGGAAATTATGTTTATTCCTACT
>CAZPXJ010000122.1:0-6102 GCA_964590855.1 uncultured archaeon | reverse complement strand
TAAATGATGTTTTAATATCTGGATTAGTATCCGCAATAAGAACCATGTCTTCTGAAGTATTTGGAAGTGGATTAAGAGGTATTGATTTTGAAGGTAAAAGACTGCTAGTTGAGAGTTTTGGCAAATATTGTGGTATTTTGGCATGTGATAGAGATAGTTTCAATGCTAGAACAAAGCTCTACAATTTCGTTCAAAGATTTAACCAAAAATTCGAGGGGTCTCATCATAAAATTAACAACAGTCTAACTAAGACACTGATTAAAAAAGAAGCAGATTTGATGATAGACATAATTTTTGAAAAATCAGAAAAATCTATTGTTCCACCTCAATAGTATCAATTGTACAGAAAACATTTTTATCTTGTCTCGAAACTTCTTCTTGCTCATGACTTCATTAGATTACGAAAATGTTACTTCTACAGCTTATCAATTGAAATGCACAAAATGTGGAGATGTCCATAATATTAATGCTAAACATACAACTTGTTCATGTGGAAAAGTATTGTTTGTTGAATATGACTTAGAAAAAGCTAAGGAAACCTTAGATAAACAATCTCTTCAATCTAGAAATAGATTTAATATTTGGAGAATGGCTGAAATAATGCCTGTTTTTGTAGACAAATATAGATTCAGCTTGGGTGAAGGATGGACTCCTTTGGTGAAACTCAACAATATTAGTGAAAGATTAAACTTGACAGATTTATATGTAAAAGATGAAAGTTTCAATCCTACTGGATCATTCAAAAGCAGAGGTCTTTGTGCAGCTGTTTCTCGTGCAGTTGAACTTGGAATTCATGAGTTTGTGATCCCAACTGCAGGAAATGCTGGAGCAGCACTTGCCGCATATTCAGCACGAACGAAATCTAATGCACACATTTTCATGCCTGAAGATACTCCATCTTTCATAGTAACAGAAACCAAAGCTCTTGGGGCGGATGTTAATCTTGTTAAAGGACTGATTACCGATGCTGGAAAAATTGCTAAAGAAAAGGGATTGGAGAATGATTGGTTTGATATCTCTACATTGAAGGAACCTTATCGAGCAGAAGGCAAGAAGACAATGGGATTGGAATTAGCTGAGCAATTTAATTGGACACTTCCTGATGCAATTATCTACCCAACAGGTGGAGGAACCGGTATTGTTGGGATGTGGAAAGCTTTCAATGAGTTAGAAGAATTGGGATTGATAGACCAGAATAGACCTAAGATGATTACAGTACAATCTAGTACATGTGCTCCAATCGTTAGAGCTTTTGAGGAAGGAAAAGATCACGCTGAATTCTGGGAAAATGCTAGAACTATTGCAGCAGGATTAAGAGTTCCAGCCGCAATAGCTGATTATCTTATCCTTGATTCCATAAGAAAATCAAATGGAACAGCTGTAGCTGTAGATGATTTAACAATAAGAATTGCAATGTCACAATTAGCAAAAGAAGAAGGTATAATGTTATCAGCTGAAGGAGCAGCAACAATAGCTGCACTTGATATTCTGCTTAGCAAAGGAGCAATCCAAGAAGATGAAAGAATAGTTGTTTTCGGAACAGGTTCGGGATTGACAACTCCAGAAGCATGGTGACCATCAAATCTTAGGGATAATCTCCTCTGACATTATTTTCATTTGTTCAATTTCTTTATTCATAGGGAACATGAAAATAAACTGTTCAACTCCCAGCTTCTTGTAGTCTTTCATCCACTCTATTATTTCTTCAATAGTTCCATGCATCGAACCCTTGTACCGCTCTTCTATCTGTTCTGGTGTAAAATCTCGTTTCTCAGCTACTTCTTTCCAAACAGTTTTCTTTTCCTCTTCAGATTCATAAATTCTTGTCCAGACTCCATATGATCTACGAAGATCTGATGGTTTTCTGTTATATTTCTCGCACAACTCATCAAGCTGTTTCATCTTATCTTCAAAGCTCTCAACAGTATATGCCCAAGCTAAGTTTATTCCATCTGCAAATTCTGCAGCTAGATTAAGCATCTTTGGTCGTCCATACATAGTTCCTACCCAAATATCTGGATAAGGTTCTTGATATGGTTTGGGAAATGATACAGCATCATTAAGTTCGTAAAACTCTCCTTTGAAATTAGCTCGTTCTTGAGTCCATAATTCTCGGATGACTTTGATTCCCTCAATCATCTGTCGCAATCTAGTTCCGGTAGAAGGAAATTCTAATCCATATTGATTGTATTCAACTTCTTTCCATCCCCCACCATAACCAAATTCTATCCTACCTTTAGAGAAGTGATCAAGCGAAGCAATCTGTTTTGCTAGAACAGAAGGGTGTCTATAATTGTTACAGAAAACAAGAGATCCAATCCGAAGTTTTTCTGTATAAGAAACAGCTGCCATCATAGCTGTAAAGCACTCATAAGCTAAGGTGTTAACAGCATCAGCTGTCATCATGAAGTGATCTGAAAACCAAGCATGTGAAAAGCTATTATTCTCTGCGAATTGAACCATCTCTCTAATCTGTGTAAAACCAAAACCAAATTGGGGTTCAATTTGTAATCCAAAAAACGTCATGAAATAAATGAAAAAAGGAGATTAATAAATGGTTAGGTTAAATTTTAGGTATAATTTTATCTTTGAATAATTTCATTTGCTCTACTTCTTGATTCAGTGGGAACATGAATATCATATGATCTACACCTATGTTCTTGTAAGCTTTAATTTTAGAGACTATTTCATCAGGTGTTCCATGCAGAATATTAACTTGCTTTTTCTCGAGTTCCTCTAAAGTAATTTTCATGTGTTCAGCTGTTTCTTCAAGATGCTTTTTCTTCTCATCTTCATCTCTGTAAATCGATGTAAAAGCTCCATAGGATTTCTTCATTTCTTTAGGTTCTCTATCATGTTTTATCAATAAATCATCAAGTTTTTTGAACTTCTGTTCGAGTTCCTCAACTGAAATAGCCCAAACGAAATTTACTCCTTCACCATATTTAGCAGTTAAGTCCAGAATTTTGTCTTTTCCTCCTCCAACACCTATCCAAATGGTTGGATGAGGTTTCTGAAAAGGTTTTGGAGATGCAACAGCATTCTTAATATTGTAGTATTTTCCCTCAAAATTAGTTCTTTCCTCAGTCCACAAACTCTTTATTATTTGAAGAGCTTCTTCGAACATATCTAGACGTACTTGACCACTTGGAAAATCAATTCCATATTGGTTAAATTCTATCTCTTTCCAACCTGCTCCGAAACCAAAATCAATTCTACCTTTACTAAAGTGATCTAAGGTAGCAATCTGTTTAGCTAATACAGCTGGATAACGATATAAGTTACACAGAACTAAAGGTCCTATACGTAGCTTTTCGGTTTTAGCAGCAGCCCCCATCATGGCTGCTATGCATTCATAACAATTTGTTTCAACAGAATCTTCTCTTAATAAGAGGTGATCAGAAAACCAAGCATGAGTAAAACCTATTTTTTCAGCCGTTTGAACAATGTCCTGAATTTCCTCCCAGTTATATCCCATTTGTGGCTCAATTTGGACTCCATATGTTACCATGATTGAAAATAAACGAGGATTCTAATAAGTTTTTAGTCAAAAATCTACTGAAAAAGAAAAGGTAATCATTAAATATTAGTTATCTTAAACTAATATGTATGTCAATCATCCAATATTTCGATGACATGGAAGTAAAGGACTTTCTGTGGCTATCTTCAGCATTTGTAATTCTATTTGTAGCTGGATTCGTGATAGGTTTCATTCGAGACTTCTTTTGGATGATTATTCTATCTGCAATTATTGCAGGAATATTTGTTATTTTTGCGTCAATGTATACACTCATCAATTGGAAGGAATGGAAAAGAGAAACTGAGCTTCTAGTAGAACTACCTAGCTTTCCAGAACCTGACTTTTGTGATATATGTAGCAAAGAATTAGAGGGTGGGGAGAGAAGAACTGACGGAGAATTTTTGGTGATCATCTGTCCTCATTGTGAAAATGAAAATTTTGTATCAAATGAAACAAAGATACAAGAAGTAGAGAAAACAATTGAGGAAGAAGAAGCTGAATGAATCCAAGAAAAGTTCAACCATTTAAACTCCTACTCTTTGTTTATTGTATCTCTTTGATTTCTTTAGCAGCTAGAGATTTCAATTACATCTATATTCAAGAACCGATATATTTTTACTTGAATTTTCTAATACCACTAATCATTGCTGTAGTTACTTCTGTTTTCTACATAATGAAACTAAGTAGAAAGCTTGTCTACATGTTCTTCGATGTCAAAGAATTAGGTGTTTTTGAATTGATTGGTGTATTTTTTCTCGAAGCAGTATACATTTTCAGTCTGTTTATGGTTTGGCATAGTGTTAATGTTTTAACTGTACTCAATATCGTTTTGTTCGTAATCATTGCTATTATATCCAATGCAGCATTTCTAGTTTACTTTTATTACTGGAATGTGACGAAAAAAGCGCGACAAAGAGACACAATAGTGACCCAAGAAAGAGCTGCTTCAGTGTATAAAGAAAAAGCAAAAAAGATTGATTTCAATCGAATCACAGAATTGTTAGGCTTTAGCTCAGATGTAAACTATACTGAAATTGAGAATGGATATGTCTTCATTGTTCCTGAAGAACACATCTATGCGGATTTTTTCGAAAGAATCAAAGTAGTTTATGATACTGCATTCAAAGGGATAAGCATTGTTTTGAAATTGAAGAGTGATTCATTATTATCCTTAGACATAAGAAAACGTGATTCAGTATTCTCAAATAAGAGAAATGAGTTTTCTTTTTCACCTCTGAGTAATGTTTATACACTCAATTCCCAAACACCTGAAATTTGGGAATCGCTCTTATCCGATCCTATTTTTCAACAAAAATTGTTACTTCTCAGAGCTTTCTTTGAATACTTTTCTCTTAAAGGAGAATACATTGAAGCTTTAGTCTATTCAGATACTGCAATAGTGAAACTTCTGGAATGGGTTATGGAGTTAAATCCCTCAATGGAACTCATAACTAAGACTATTGATAGTTCTGAAACTGATGTTCTTCTATGTTATAACTGCCAAGACCCATTTGATCCTCTAGAAGAAACCTGCACTAACTGTGGTAGTGCGCGACCAAGGTGTATCATCTGTTTCCAAGATCTGAAACCTCAAGAAGATGTTGATGTAGTTATTCTACCTTGTTGCCAAATTTATGCTCACAAAGATCATATCATGACTTGGTTGGAGAAGAAATCCATCTGTCCTAATTGTCATCAGAGTTTAACAAGGTGGATGAATCAGAATAAGATAAATAGAAGGTTTTGAAATGTTTATTAATCACTATGACAAAAATAGTCTGGGAGAAAAAATAGATGCCTGTTGATGACTTCTGGTATTTTGCATTTTTTGTATTAATCTTTTTGATTGCTATTCCAATTAGTAGATCTCGAAAGAAGAAGAAAAGAGAACGTTCACGCCAAAAGTATTACTCAACCTACAATCCTCAAGCAGCTCCTAGAGATTATAATGCTCAAGCAGGAAGATCTCAATATTACAACGCTCCTACTTATCAAGCAGGACAACAATCGAACCAACAACATATTCAATATAATGTGACTCCCAAAAGTACTTTTGATATGGAAAGTTTGTTGAAAGATCTTAGATTAATAGATGCTCCAGTCATTCAAAGAGCTATAAACGGTTTTCAAGTAGAGACTCTAGAAGATCATAGATACGGGTTATTCGCAGAAATAAAGGTCATAGAACAACAAAACAGTTACTTGAAAGTATATGGGACCTTAAGAAGAATTATTCCTTCAAGCTTGGAAATGAGAAGAAGAAGTTCTATGGTGGTTCAATCAACAAACGAAATCAGAATCCCTCAATTAGATAACATTTATTCAATAACATCAGACCATCATGATTTATGGTTCGAAATCCTTCATGATCATGAGCTTATTCATAGGGTAGAGAATCTAAAGGATCATCTCGAATTTCTTTATATTAATGAGGACCATATGGAAGCAATAGTGGACAAAGATTTTGCAGTACGTCCCATGCTAGATTTGACCGTAGCTTTACATAGTAACTTAAGGGGAGTAGCTGGAGATGTCTCAAGATATCAAGTTGAACAACTTAAGTGCTACAACTGTGATGATCC
>CAZPXJ010000121.1:0-9072 GCA_964590855.1 uncultured archaeon | reverse complement strand
TGACCCCCTTAGCTAACTCTCCTTTTTTAAGTGTTCCAGCGACATGATTCTCAAGTTCTTTTCCAATTGTGCAAATGGCATAAACTGTTATTTCTGATTTTTTAAACAAAAATCTTGGTTCTAACTTTTCACTATCAAGAACATCGAAAATTGCTCTTGGACGAATTAGAGGTTGTGCATACTTTTTCATTTCTTCAATTTCATCTAAAAGGGAGTCTGGAGCAGTTCTAGTTTTTTTTGTAGTATTCTTAACTTTAAGTTGTCTTAAGATTTCATTAGTATCCAACTCAATAACGAAATCCTTTATCACTTTCAAGCTAATTTCCTCTCTTTTTCTTTATCAAAGCAATATATTCTGGGCTAGAACCACAACATCCACCTACTACTCTGGCACCATTTTCAATGATTTTGCTGATATCAGTAGAAAAATCTTCTGCAGATGTAGGGTAAACAGTTTTTCCATCTTGTAGGATTGGTTTGCCAGCATTAGGTTTTGCAGAGATTGGGTGATTTGTTTCTTGTGAAATAAGAGGAATAAGGTCTATCATTTCATTGCTACCAATAGTACAATTTGCGCCAATCACATCTGCTCCTGCATTTTCCAAAGTCTTGACACAATCTATTACAGTGTTTCCCATGATAGTGAAAAATCCTCGTTTGGTTTTTTGATAAGTAATAGATGCAAAAATGGGGTCATTTGAGATCTTTCTAACAGCTTTAACAGCTGCTTCAGCCTCTTTGAGATCAACCATTGTTTCAATAAAGAAGAAGTCGACCTCTGCATCAGCAAGATAGCCAGCTTGTTCTAGAAAATTATCATAAAAATCTTCAACTGAAGCAGTTCCTACAGGTGGGATAAACGAACCAGAAGGTCCTATGTCTCCTGCTATGTAACGATTCTCAGGACAGATTTCTCTAGCTAATTCTACTGCTTTTTGATTATATTTCTCAACATCATGATCATGTTTATGAGCTGAAAGCTTCATCCTCGAACCGCCGAAAGTATTAGTAAGAATAGCGTCCGAACCTGCACTGAAATAATCTATGTGAATTTGTTGTATTTTTTCAGGATGAGAAATATTCCAAGATTCTGGTGGAGTACCAGGTTTTAGACCTTGATCAATAATCAAAGATCCCATAGCTCCATCTAAAACAACAACTCTTTTCTTAACTAATTCTAGTATGGGTCTTTTACTTGTCAGTGAAAAACCTCCTAAATACCTAATACTTTTCTAGCTAGTTTGACTGCACTTACTGCATTTTCAGCTGAGCCATCTGCACCAATTTCCTCAACCCATTGAGAAGAGATTGGCGCTCCTCCAATTAGAACTTTGAATTTATCTCTCAGATTCCTTTCTTTCAATTGATCTATGAGAGATTTTTGACCAACCATTGTTGTAGTTAACAAAGCAGAAATGCAGATGATATCTGCATCTACTTCAATTGCCTTTTCAATGAATGTTTTTATGGGAACGTCTGCTCCTAAATCATGAACTTCAAACCCTTCAGCTGACATGATAGACCCAACTAATGTCTTTCCAATATCATGAATGTCCCCTTCTATAGTTCCTATCACAACTTTCCCTAGAAACCTATCTTCCTTTCCTTCTTCAAGAACGGGTTGAAAGATGGTCATAGCAGCCTTCATTGCTTCTGCACTGCGCATTAATTCTGGTAAAAAGAATTCTCCTTCTTCGAATAAGTCACCTGCTTCGCGTATAGCTAAAGAAAAAGCATCAATAGCTTCATTCACATCTAATTTCTCATTGATAACTTTGTGAGCTAGTTCTTCAGCTGAACTAACATTACCACCTAAAATTGCGTTTTTACATTCCTCATTGAAAGACAAACATTTCACCTATATCAACATATTACAAATAATGAAAAAGATTAATTGTTAATTAGACTTTCCCTTTTCAGTAGTAGCTATTCTTAATAACATCATAAAGCGTTCTTTGTTTGAACTCTTGAGATAATAGGATATTTTCAAACTCTTCAATAGAGCAACTTTCTTTAGAAATCAATGCTCTAACATCCTCGTAAGAGAAGTTATCGATAGTATCTACTTTGAATTCGATCAAACTATCAAGATCAAGTACATATATTTTCTTGACTCTCTCATGAGCAAGAAGCATCTTGGAGAATTCAACAAAATCAGAATATCCAGTATAATTAGTAACCTTATACAATGTGTCATAGAGTAGGTTTGTATAAATGTAGATTACATCACTTTGTTTCAAAAGTTAGGACATCACCAACTTTGAAAGATTTAACAATATCTTTACCGAAGTAACCTTTCATGTACTCTGTTGCTTTCAGACCTGTACAATGACTAAAGTAGAGTTGTGGTTTGTTGTATTTGGTTTCGAGTTGTTTGGCAACATATTCTAATTCCTTTTCTTCAGTTAAAGCAACTAAGTGTGTCCCACCTATGATCATCTTAATGTCTCTGTCCGGGTAAATTTCTTTAGCTCTTTCGCAGATATTAAGAACCCCAGCATGACCACAACCTAAAATTAATACCATTCCATCTTTGGTTTTTAGTACAAGTGAAAGATCATCTAAGAGGTCATCATGAACGAATTTGCCATCAATCTCAATTGTTAGTTTATCGATTTTGCTAGGTTTCTCATGCCATTCATTAATCTCTCCGATTGTAGTAAGATTGGGTGTGATTGCATAAGGTTCAACTATTTCAATGAATTCAAGCTTTTCCTTTATCTCTTCTGGTAAAACGGGAAAGCCTAGGTTATACCACCTGTACTTGAGATAAGCTAGTAATCTTAGAATAGGTTTCTTCACTCTTCTTCTAGTAAACACATTGGGGTGACCTATTAACTTCAAAACTGGTGCATTTCCTCTACTTTGCATCAAAGCTTCTATACCAAAAGTATGATCCCAATGACCATGACTAAATACAACCATATCGATAGTTTTAGAATCAATATCGAGTAAATGCATGTTGTTAAGGAGAATGATTCCTTGGTCGCCAGTGTCAAATAATATTTTCTTATTTTCAATTTCGATTAAGTAACATAAGCCATCAGATGAGATAAACTCTTTATCTGTTCTTACATATTTGTCTACTACATTTGTGAGCTTGACTTGCATGTGTTTATCATTTGTATCAAGACTGATTTAATTTATATCTCTATCTCAACAGCTTTGATGTTGATATATCCCTCATCTTTGTATTAATTTTAAAAAATTGTGGGATAATTAAACTTTTATCTTGAAAATATGTTGTTTTTTTAGAAAATTTACAAATTGTGATCAAAATGGATAAAGGTGAAATAATTTCAATTATCGGTACTTTAATATCAGTCGCAGTTGCGACTGGTCTTGCTTTTGCTGGGAGTGTAAACGGTATAATTGCATTTGCAGGTCTTCCACTATATGCATTCTGTATAATCATTGCATTTACTATACAATGGATTGTGTTTATTCCCTCATACATTCTCAAAACAGAGAAATTCTTTGATTTGACAGGAGCACTAACATATACTACACTTGTTGTTTTAGCTGTTGTTTTAGGACAACAATATGACCCAAGATCAATAGTGATATTAGTTTTAGTAGTGATTTGGGCTGCAAGGCTTGGTTTCTTCTTATTTAAGCGAGTATTAAAGGCTGGTGAGGATAAGCGCTTTGAAAATCTAAAAAAATCTTTTCTCAAATTTCTAATGACCTGGACTCTACAAGGTCTTTGGGTTAGTTTTACTCTAGCCGCTGCTTTAGCAGCAATTACTGTCATAAAACCTCCTTCCTATGGTGTCTTTGATTGGGTTGGACTGATAGTAGGTGGTTCGATATGGTTACTAGGTTTCTCTTTCGAATCCATCTCTGATTTTCAAAAAAACAGGTTCAGATCTAAACCCGAGAATAAAGGTAAGTTTATCACTTCGGGTTTGTGGTCAATCTCTCGTCATCCCAACTATTTCGGTGAAATAGTTATTTGGATAGGAATGGCACTTATCGCTTTACCCTCTCTTCAAACCTGGCGGTTTGTAACCCTAATCTCTCCAATATATGTTGCTCTGCAATTAACCTTAATCAGCGGTGTAAGAATGCTTGAGAAAAGAGGAGATCAGAAATGGGGCGGTCAAGAAGATTATGAAGCATATAAGAAGAAAACTTCTCCATTAATTCCTTGGTTACGTTTTAAAAAATAACCCTCTCACCTTCCTTTCTTTTTATTTTTTCTTTTATTTTTGTCCCGGGACAAAAATATTTTTAAATGGATTGTGCTAATTGTTTATTGTCTCGAGACGAAAAGGTGAACCGAATATGAATGAAGAAAAGAAAGCACGTGGAAGACCAAGAAAATATGAGACTGACGCAGAACGAAAAAAGGCCTATCGTGAGCGTCAAAAAGAATTACAAGACAAGCTAGCAACACGTGCTAAAAGAATTACAGAATTACAAGGAAGAATTGATAAAATGGAAAGAAATATGGTAAGATCTACTTATACAGATCAGAAAATTCCTGATGCAATAACAGATGTCCATGAGCAAATCAAAGACCGTTCTAGAAAGTACACTCCTTCTGAACTAATGGATTTGGATATCGAAGAATTGAAGAGAATTCGTGAGAGTATTCAATCTAGATACTATGGAAATTTCTATAGCCCATTACTGGCTGCTCTTGAAAGTGCTATTATGCCATCAGTTGACCAAGAATTTGATTCTAGACCACTTGTTACTGAAGACAAATCCTACGATGTAATCCTAGCTGAGAAGCTAGCTAAACCTGAAGATAAGATTACACCCAAGACTAACCTTACTACCTTAGAATATTTACAAAAAGCTAAGAAAAAAGATGTGGAACAGATCGCTGAAAATCTTGCTACTAAACCATCAACAATGGAGAAGAAACCTAAAGATAATTCAAAACATTGGGTACATCTAAAAACCCCTTTTCGAACTGATCAGCTTTTGGATGTATTTCAAGAATTGTTTCAACTGTATGCTGTTGAAGCTGAATTATCGAGAAGAGAAAGAATGTCAGACCAAGAACGTGACTTAGAACAACTAGAAAAGCGTTTGGAAGAAATCGAAAAGACAATGAAAGATGAGAAACTATACCACATTAAGACAAAGGTAGGAACAGAATTGAAACAAAAACAAAAGGAAATGAAGACAAATGAAAAGAAAACAAACGAAAACAAGGTTAAGAAGAAAGATAGTAAACAGAAGTAAGTTGATGACCAAAGGGGGTATCTAGTTTGTCGGACCAACTCAATACCAAACCTCTGGTCATAGATAATGGTACAGGTTTCACTAAAAACGGTTTCGCTGGTGAAGACCAACCAAGAAGTGTTTTTCCAACAATTATGGGTTACCCAAAGAATCCTGTTGTTATGCCTGATGTTGAAGGATGGATTAGAGAATACTACATAGGTGAAGAAGCCATGAATATGCGAGGTGTTCTCAAGCTCATCTATCCAATGGAACATGGTCAAGTAAGAGACTGGCAAGCAATGGAAAGAATCTGGCATTACACCTTCTACAACGATATGAGAGTAAATCCAAACGAACATCCGATAATGCTAACGGAACCGCCACTTAATGATAATCGAAATAAGGAGAAGATGGCGGAATTGATGTTCGAGACGTTCAATGTTCCTGCAATGTATGTCTCAATGCAAGCAATACTTTCTTTATATGCTTCAGGAAGAACCACGGGACTAGTGATTGATGCTGGAGATGGTGTGATACATATTGTCCCGGTCTATGAAGGATTTGCCATCTCACATGCTATTCATAGAAGTGACATTGGAGGACGTGATATTACTAACTATCTGAGAACATTATTGAAACAACGAGGTTACTCTTTGACTACAAGTGCTGAAAGAGAAATTGTACGAGACATCAAAGAACGTCTTTGTTACGTTGCACTAGACCCAGAAAAAGAATTGAAATTATCAGAAAAAGTCTCTGGAATGGAAAAAGATTATGTCATGCCCGATGGAGAAGTAATAACTATTGGTTCAGAGAGATTTATGGCTCCAGAGCTCTTATTCAGTCCTGGAGTTATTGGATCTGAGGAAGAGCCTTTAGATGAGATAATTTACAGAATGGTTCAAAACTGTGATGTAGATTTACGTAGAGATCTCTTCTCTAATATTGTACTTTCTGGAGGATCAACTATGTTCCCGGGATTGAAAGAACGTCTCCACAAAGAACTTGTAGAGCTTGTTCCAGATACAACAGAAGTAAAAATAATCTCCCCTCCTGAAAGACGATATTCAGTATGGATTGGGGGAAGTATTCTCAGTTCTCTGAAGACTTTCAACAAACTTTGGGTAACTAAGAAAGAGTATAAAGAAGTCGGACCTTCAGCTGTATATCGCTGCATCTAAAGGTTCGTTTTACTTTTCTTTTTTTTGAGATTTAGTTGTTTCTATGAGAATTGGGATGCAAATTACTTGTACTTACAATTTTATTTGGAAAGCGTAAGAGTTATATTTAGAAAAGATTTACTACTTGTCTAGTGATAATATGGTAGTATATAGACCTGATGCATTTATCTGTAATAATTGTGGAAACCGTTTTAATAATGAAGAGAAGAAAACTTTGAAAGAACAAGTTGATGGAATATTTACCACCAAAACCGTTTGTCCTAATTGTTTATCTCCTGATATCAGAACTACAATTACTGGTCAAAGAGACGAATAATAGTATAATTTTGTATTACGGGGGTAGTCTCTTTATCATACTTACTCTATAAAAAGTTGTGACTATTTTTATTCTATGCAACCCGAGAATCTAGTTGATGAAATGAACCGAATCCTCGTGAAAATGGATAAAGAATTGCATAGCTTAAACAGAGAGTTGGATAAAATTTTAAAGAATTATCCAAAATATGTGGAAGAAGATGAAGTTCGACTGAAATATGCTATGTACAAGTATAATCATGGTAAATAGATTACAATTCAAACCTCTAGGGCTAAAAAGGGGATTCTGGGGAAAATTGGTCTATTCGACTTCAGAATTACTAAGGAATCATTATATATGATACTTTATTTTTTATATTAGAACACAGAAGGAATGCTAAGGATGAAAGAAATAAGGATCATTGTATTAGCTGAAAAATTAGAGATTGTTAAAGAACTGTATGAAAGATTAAGATATGATTTTACAGTTTCTATTTTTGAAAATGTAGCAACGATGACAATTATAGTCAAAAATGAGCATACTTCGACTATCTTAGAGGAGTTGAAAGGCATTGGAGTTGGTACTGTCTTTGGAAAAATTATTGTTTCTCAAGTAGCATTAGAAATTGCTTCCAAAAAAACTGAACCCATTGTGAAAGATAGAGGGATTAGCATAGATGAAATGATATCGAACATCAAAAATCTCTCACTAATCAATATCACATTTGTTGGTTTAGTTGTTTTAGCAGGGATTTTAGCTTCCTTCGGGTTAATTTATGACAATGTAGTTATAGTCATAGCAAGTATGATTATTGCTCCTTTGTTAGGACCAATTGCTCTCACTGTCATAGGCACAATGACACCAAAGAATATCTATTCAAAACGAGCAATAACAGCTGAAATAATCGGATTATTTTCAATCATACTAATTGGATTTATAGTTGGAATTATATACAGATTTGCAGATCCTACAGCAATTGTAGATGGAAATAGCATATTAAGTAATCAAATTCAGATAAGAATAAAACCAACAATAGGTGACATAATTTTTGCAATAGCAAGTGGTTTAGCAGCTGGAATATTTATAATTAGAGGAGAAAGCACAGCAATAGTAGGTGTAGCCGTTGCAGCATCACTGTGTCCTCCAGCTGCAAACGTAGGAGTATTACTTGCTACACCTGGATTGATAGGTGAAGCTTTTGGATCACTTATACTTCTGGGATTGAATGTTCTTGCTATTTATGCTTCTTGTGCTTTGATTTTCTGGGCCTCACAATCAGTTGTAAGAGGTGGAACAGTTTCTACAAGACAATTCAAAAGGATTAGTAGAAAGTATATCACTCAGATAATTTTGACTTTTCTAGTCTTAGCTACAATCATTACACTAATAGTGCTAGATAACATTTACAACTTTATAGTAATTAATGTGTAGAAAATCAATGATTTTAACTGTTTTATCTAAAATGCTCAATCATTGATTTCATAACCATTTTTACAGCATATTGAGCTTCTTTTGTTAAATCGGAAAAACCTTTACCACAACTTGGGCAACCTTCATAAGCTTCTGGGTCGCTTTTTCCAAATTTAAAACCACAATGGAAACAATATACTTCCTTTGGTAATTTAGTCATTTGAATCAAAAATAGGTAAGGTTTCTATCCAAATAAACCTTTTTAAAAAAATCATCCCCCGAAACTATATAAGTAGAAACTGCTCATATTGTATTTGCAATAATAAATAAGGTGAAATTGATGAAAATAAGTAGAAAAGGGGAATGGTTTATCATAAGTTTTGTATTTCTTTTACTGCTAACTCTAGTTTTTTCAGTTCCTTCGGCAAAATCATTGCAAGAGAGTTTTGAAGTAAATAATACACCAAAATTAACTGACCTAACTCCGCATGCAGCAATAATAATAACGACTGATCAAGAATTTGGTCCTTCAGGATATAATTTTCCAGGTGATGGTTCTCCTGGAAACCCATATAGGATTGAAAACTATAATATAACAGAAGTAGAATTTGGGATTTTGATAAATGGAACAGGTGCTTTTAGTGGGTTCAACGTGTCGTTTGAAATCAATAATTGTTGGATAACAGCAGATGATGTTTGTATTAGGATTATAGATGCTTATCCAACATTGGTAAAAATCAACAATTGTACATGTATCAACACACATGTTCATGATGGGATTGGGATTTGGTTGCAGAGATGTGATGGGGCAATTTTGATTGAAAATACTTGTAATTATAATTTACATTCTGGAATTAGAATCGATACGTGTGGAGGTATAATTGCAGAGAACAATACATGTCACAATAATGGGGATGAAGGATTTTACATTGATAATGCAGCAGACAATGGTATGTATAAACGGAATATAGTAACTTTGAATGGTGGACATGGTATCATAAATGA
>CAZPXJ010000120.1:0-9168 GCA_964590855.1 uncultured archaeon | reverse complement strand
TCGCAAAAACACTTTATCAACAACATGGTTTGGTTCATGCTGATTTAACAGAGTATAATATTCTATATGATGAGCTAACTGAACAAGTTACAGTTATCGATTTCCCTCAAACTGTTGATGTGGATCATCCAGAAGCAGAAGAGTATTTAAGAAGAGATTTCGATCATTTCCTAGATTATTTTGGCAAGAAATGGGGACTGATTACTGATGATCACGATACAGTTATCGAATATATAATAGGTAAGAAATAAGGGTGGCTAAAATTTCCGATTCTGATATAATCACTGTTGGTGCTGATATTCTACCGCAATCTACAGTTTCAAGCGGAACTCATTATGCGGTTTGTGTCTATGATGCTACTAACAAGAAGATTATTCAAAAGTACGAAAAAGCAAACCTACAGAAGCTGATAGGAATTGTAAAGAGTTCTCAAGCAACTTATTTCGCAAGTGACAATATCTATGAATTGGTTAAAAGTCCCTCTCAAATCCCTCACTTATGCCTACAACTACTCCCTATTACCAAGCTTGTTCAAGTTACTGGATCTCCTATGCATGGGTTCACCTCTCTTCCACGGTTGATGAAACAAAATGGCTTAGATGTTTCTGGAAAATTGTCTCCTCTTGCAGCAGCAGAAGCTTGTGCAATTCTCTCAAGCAGGAAACTAGGATACATAATTGAACCTTTTGAAGATGAAACAAAAATTATTGTATCACGGTCAAGATCCAAGGGACCAGGTGGATGGTCTCAGAAACGATATGGGCGCTCAATGGATACATCTGTAAACCAGGAAGCAAAGAAAATTGAACGAATATTGATCGAGCAACATTTCGATTTTGATAAAAGAGCTTCACGAAGCAAATTTGGAGCTCAAAAAGTTGTTTTTAGTGTATATACTCCTATTGCAGAAATTTCTAAATTGGTTAAGAAACAACGAGGAGAACTCTGTCAAGTTCAGATTAATCCAGTTAATAAAGAAAGAGTAGAATTTATTCCACTCTCACAACAAATCAAAAAGAAATCTTCTCTAAGAAGATTGATTGTTGGAATTGATCCTGGTTTGACTGTTGGACTTTCTATAATGGATTTGAATGGTAAGATTTTGAAGATTAAGAGTATCAGAGAAGCTAGTAGGGGTCAAGTTATCCGTGAAATTACTCAATACGGAAAACCTTCTCTCGTATGTGTAGACGTTTACCCCTATCCTGGTTATGTAGAAAAAGTAGCATCAACACTCAATGCTAGATTATATACTCCACGAAGTGTAATGACTGTTGCTGAGAAGAATGAAATAGCAAGAAAGCTTGCCATGCAGCATGGGATAATTATTAGAAACGCTCACCAAAGAGATGCTCTTGCATCTGCTTACAAAGGGTATAATAGGTTTAAAGACGAATTTGAAAATATAGAAAGAAAATTCCGGGATCAATATGATAAATCCTTACGTGATGAAATCAAAGATTTTATCGTTAAAGGAAAATCAATAACTGAAGCTATCAATGATATCGATCAATCCTTAGCTGAAGAGAAACCCATAGTTAAAAAACAGGTGAAACCAGAAACTGAGATAGTAACTCCCCCAGATGTCTCTAAATTACAAAAACAAATTGATGATATTCAAGAACAACTAGATTGGGAGAGAAATAAAAATACAGAATTGTATACGGAACTTAAGAATCTAGAAGAAGCAATAGAAAAAATGCAAATGCGTCTGGATGAAGGCAGAACGGAATACTCAGAACAAATTCAACGAGAGAAAGCTTACATAATCAAAGAAAATCAGATTTCCCATTTACAGGAGAAAATTAAACATTTAGAAACAGAGATAGATCATTCTGCAGATCTTATAGCCGATTTGAAGAGAGTAGCTTGGTTACGAGGTGGTAAAGGGTGGTTCCCACTCAAAGTTATTCGAAAATTCACACAAGAGGAAATCGAGAAAACAGCTAATAATTATACTTTGGGTCCAGGAGATATAGTTCTGATTTTAGATACAACAGGGGGAGGAGCTCAAACAGCTGATAAACTCCTTTCACATAGAATCAAAGCTATTATTGGTAATATTGACCAATTCTCTTATAATGCAAAGAAACAGCTCAGTGAGTCTCAAATTCCTTTAGTAAATTCAGAAGAAGTGGAAATAATCAGGATAGATGAGATTGCGGTAATAAAAGAAGATACACTAAACAAGCTAATTGGTGAAGCTCGATCAGAAATAGATATTATAGTTACGGAAAAGAAAGAGACATTTCTTGATAGTCTAGTAGATGAATATCGCAGAGAAAGAGTTAAAGAAATAGCTGAGTATGATGATAAAGTAACTAGAGTAAGGACGAAAACTCTACCTTCTAAAGAAAGTGCTGATGAAGATGAAGAATAATTTAAAGTTCATCAGATGATAATTGAACTAAAAGGATGTTATTACCTCTTACGAAAATATTACCATATCTTGACACTTCTTCATTTGCAATAATTTCTATAGCTTCTGTGAGGTGACAATTCATATATTGGTCGAAGCTTACTAGCTTTCCTTTGTATTTTACATTGTCTTTTAGTCGAATGATAATTTCTTGACCGATAACTTTTCTTAAGGAATTAATTGGAATGCTACTCATAATAGTCACTAACTTATTTTATACAAACGGACTGAAGGAAAGTAATTTAAAAAGCTTGTGATGGCTAATCGACTTTTACTTTCCTTATCCTACTTCTCATAGTTTTGAGCAGATTCCTCAAGTGTTTGTGTTTCCAAAGTTTGGATTTTTCTCTTTCTAACTTTAATAAATATGGGGTGATTAACTGCATTTCCTACAATGATAGCTTCTCCTACTCCAAGGGCTGTGATTGAGCTTAACGTAGCTCTATCAATTCCTTCAGATGAACGTCCAATGAAATCAAGATCATAAGGATTGAGAATTTTCATGATAATATGAGTGTTACACTGACTTAACGCAGTTGTAGATAATTTGACAGGTCTTTGACTGACCAAAACAAGTGAAGTGAAGAACTTTCTACCTTCTCTAGCAATGGTCTCAATAATAGACTTGGAAATAGCTAATTCTTGTCTAGCATCAGGACAGAACTGATGAGCTTCCTCCATGATTATCGTTGTTGGTGGTATCTCATTTTTCTTTCTCATATCAAAGATTCTATAAAGAATGTAACAGACTATCATTTGTTTAAGCTTGATACTTGTGAACTCACTTAAGTCGAAGATAGTTATTTTTCCAGGCTGGATTATCTTTTGCAGTGCAGGATTTTCAGCTGCACCGAACAGTCTTGTACTATCTAAATTATACAGCCATCCTATGAGCGCTTCTTTACTCCTTTGATTTATTTTTTCATCTTTTTCTAATTCTGCTATGATGTCTGCTATAACATAACTCTCTCCTTTTTTGATCTTCTCTTGGAAGAGCTTACCAGAAATTCTGAACAGTTCTCTAGATTGAGCTGGAGTGATTTGAGGTTCGTAGATAGCATATTGTCTAGCTGTTATTGCTGGAGTCGCAAATTGTACTAACGCTCCTGGGAAGATATTTACTACTTTGAAGAATGGTGATTTTTCATTACCAAAACCAACATATTCTCCATGAACATCAAAGAGTACTATACCTACTCTTCCATCAGCTACTTTTCGTGAGAGTAGTTCTTCGAGAAGAACAGAAACAGTATATGATTTTCCAGCTCCTGAAATCGCAAGGATTGCTGCATGTTTCTGTAATAATCTTGTTAGATTGAGGTTAACGTCAAGATCATGTTGCTCAATTTTACCTAAGTTTAAACCATTTTCTTTTTCTAATCCTAAAAATTGTATGAGAGTTTCCTTCTCTGGTGTATATACAGAATCTCCTGGTGATACTGGGAAAAGCAATCTCTGAATTCCAATTTCTGTAATGATTCCTAGTGTCTTCGCTTTAGCTATAATATGTTCCCATCTATCAGCTGGAAAAATGGAAGCTAGTGTTTTACCGCTGGTTTCATAAGCTCTAACAGCTGAAGGAGAAGAGAAATATCTATTGGTTTTATATAACTCAGTTATCGTTGCAATTACTTGACCTTGATCAGTTGGTACTACTACATACATTCCTTTCTGTAATCTAAATTCCTCTTCAGTTTTTGTTAATACAAAATTAAATTCTGTGGGATTAGGGGTATTATCTTCATCAACAATTATTGTTCCTATATTTACTTTTGCCATATTATTCACCTGTTAGAAAGGACTTCTATTCCTCCTTTTTTGTAATGAAAATCCTGTAAATCCGATTTTTGCTGCAATTTCATCAACCAAGATATCTGCATCTGTTTCTTGCAATCTAGCTCTAGCATCAGCTTCTATTATAACATTTGGTAATCCATATTCAGGATTAAACTTAGAAACAGCATTTACAAGCGAAGAAATTGTCTGTGCTTGGTCATGCTGACTAGAAAATAACAGCGGATATTCTACTCTCAATGGAGTATCAAATTCAGCAGTTTTTAGATAGAAACAGTGAATATCAAAATCAGGTAAATCCTTATCTGATTCATCATTGAAACTTGATAAGAAAAACTCAAAGGTTCTTTCGTTTACATCTAAAACGTGGTAAAGTAAATCTGTATCTCTAAGTTGTCTAATTATTGGTCGATAATCAATATTTAACAATTTTTGGAATTCAGGAACCTTACTCAGATGAGGTAGTAATCCAGATAATTTACTAGTTAAAACAGCTGATCTAGAATCCTTCACAATTCCACATAAAACTGTACGGTTTTTTTGACATAGTGTATATAACCTTCTATAAAGTGCTTTGAGTTTTCTATATTGACTAAGGAGAAATTCGCTTTGATTCACCTGTCTGATATCTATAACTGGAAGAACTGAACCATCTAACATTATGATGTCAGGTAAGTCTTCTTCAATTAATGATATTCCACAACGAATCTCTTTCTGCATACGCCAGATTGAAATCAAACTCTCTATTTCGTTTTGTGACAGAGGTTCTATACTTGTTAGAATATCAGGGAAAGGCTGTTCTTCTGGGAAATACTTGACAATTGGGTTTGTTTCCATACGGTGAAAGAACAAAACTCCAACGGCTCTTATCAGAGCGATATCAAAGTAATTAAGTGACCTATGAATGACTCCTCCATCTACTCCTGCAAACTTTAATCCCTCAATATTAGTTTTTGGAACCTTTTCTGTAAATAATTTGTCAGATGTCTTGATCCCGAAAGCTGGAGGGAATTCTGAAGGATTGAGTGAATCTTTTACCTCTCGAAATAGCTCTTGGAAGAGCTTTCGATGTTCATTGTAGGTTTTGATTCTTTTTGAAATATCATCTATGGCTTGATCTACCTTATTTTGGACTGCCATTTTAACTCCACACTGTTATATAATATGTTTTGATATTAAAACTACTAGTAAAGAGTTTGGGATTAAGTGCTTCTTTGACTAGCAACTTGTATGAATTTATTGTAAGGAGGAGATGGTTTGGCGGCTCTAGATTGAAATTCTGGATGGAATTGTGATGCAATGAAACAAGGATGATCCTTAAACTCAAGTGTTTCCATCCTAACTCCATCTTCAGATTTGCCTGAAAATACTAATCCTTTAGCCTCTAGTATGTCAATAAATTCTGGATTTACTTCATATCTATGCCTGTGGCGCTCATATATTTCTTTTGAACCATAAATTTCTTCGAATATTGATCCTTTTTGAAGAAGAATTTTATGTTGTCCTAATCTCATAGTTCCTCCTTTTTGCACAATCTTTTTCTGTTCTGGAAGGAAGTCTATTACAGGGTATTTTGTATCAGGATTTATTTCAGTGGTTGTAGCCTCTTTCAATTGACATACATTTCTAGCAAACTCAATTACAGCAAGCTGAAATCCATAACAGATTCCAAGGAAAGGAATCCTATTTTCTCTTGCATAACGAATAGCTGAGATTTTACCTTCTGTACCTCTAGATCCAAATCCTCCCGGAACTAAAATCCCATTGAATTTTGACAGTTCATGAATTGAATCAGGGCTTTCTTCATAATATTCCGTTGAAACAAAGTCGATAAGTAACCGCACATTGTTATGAGCTGCAGCATGATTTAATGCTTCTTTTACACTGATATATGCATCAACTAATTCTGCATACTTTCCAGTTAGAGCTATCTTTACGGTTGTAGCCGGATTGGTAAACTTGTCAACTAAGTTTGCGTCCTCTGTCCAATCCGCTGTTATATCCTCTAAATGCAATTTTAGATTTAGAGTGGAACCAAATCCTTGATTATCAAGGTATTGAGGTGCGGCCAAAACAGTTTCTAGATCTGGTAATGAAAAAACAGCATTTGCAGGGACATCACAAAACATATTGATTTTTTGTTTTGCATTTTCTGTCAAATCATGAGAACCTCTTGCTACTATTAAATCAGGACTGAGACCCATTGACTGTAATTCTCTAACAGCATGTTGTGTTGGTTTAGTTTTTTGTTCCTTGAGGTTTGGTGGTTCCATTATGTAGGTTACCAAAACTACCAAAGAATCATCCCTAGGCATCTCTCTAAGTAATTGACGGATAGCCTCTAGGAATGGTTGACTTTCTATATCTCCAATTGTCCCTCCTACCTCAATTATTAGAACATCAAGATCGGATTGCCTTTCTCCAACTAATTTTATCCTTCTCTTAATTTCATCCGTTATATGGGGTATAACTTGAACTGTTTTACCTAGAAAATCTCCTTTTCTTTCTCTTTGAATAACATTATCATAAACTTGTCCTGTAGTTATATTCTGATCTCCTTTCATCTCAATATTTAGAATTCGCTCATATGTTCCCATATCTAGATCCAATTCATATCCATCAGCTGTTACAAATGTTTCTCCATGCTCAAATGGATTCATAGTTCCAGCATCAATATTCAGATAAGGATCAATCTTGATTACATTTACATTTTTACCTCTAATCTGAAGATTTCTTCCAATAGCTGAAGTTACCACTCCCTTACCTAAACCAGAAATTAAAGCTCCACAAACAAAAATATACTTTGGCACATAAAGCGTAACACAAACAAGAATATAAGTTTTTTTTAATCAACCTCTTCATCTGAAGTTCTAACCATATCTTTCCATTTCATTACAAAGCCTGCTACGGTCTCATACAGCCATTTCTCTTCTGGTGTCATGTTTCTAACTTTGGCTGTGATGTTTTTACCTTTCTCTGCAATTTTGATGATTTTTGATAATCTCATCGTCATTAATTCTCGGAGTTTCATCTCAATTGATTCTCTTTGACGATAAGGTGCTGTTTTCCCCTTTCTTTCATACTCTTCGAACATCTGTTTCATCAAAATATAAAAGAATGAATTGATTTTTTGTAAATCTATATTGTCTCCTTCCTCTTTAGCTAATCTATAGATTGCTGGAAAATCAAGCGCTACAGAATCCTCAAGTTCTACTAGTTTTTCACGTTGTAGAAGATTTGCTAACCAGAACGGTACTTTCAATTTAAGACCTTGTATCAATTTTATTTTCCTGTTTCCAATGTCAAACTCTTCAAAAGTTTTCAAACATTTGACAGGTACATCTAATTCTTCGAAGTCGTATTGAATTCTTTCTAGTTCTGTGGTTATTAGTTCTTCAGAAATCAATGTTACCAACTAATTACAGAATTTGTACTTTTTAAATTGTTTCACATTAGGAAAAATAATCATCCAATTGTTTTTGAGGTTCAACAAAAAACTTATTCTTTTCTTCAGAAGCAGTTGTGTCGTCTTTCAATTTGTCTGCTCTGAAGCTATCTCCTAATAAATGGGTGTAAATACTCTTCACTAATTCTTTGCCAAATCCAGGTATTTTGATAATTTCATTAGGATCTGTTTCGGAAATGATTTTTCTTGTTTTGAACCCTTTATCATGAAGTAATCTAGCTCTTACACGCCCTATATTAGGAATAGATACAAGCTCAAGAAGTTCTGGTTTAATACCATTTACAACTCTACTATGTAACGCTAAAACAGAAGAAGATATCTCATCATAATTTAGAAGTTTGGCAAGTTCAGTGGAGGCATAAAGAAGCCATTCTGCATTTGAAACTACCATATAAATATCACCACTACCTATGTTATATCTCTCTAGAATGAGCTCTTCTGGTGTCTCTTTGATCCAGTCTTGAAGAATTAAAGCTGTTTTTACTCTGCTCATATAAAGCTCCAGTTCAAAGGAAGATTCTGGGGGATCGGTTAAGAATTCTTCTTCATGATCAGATATGTAATTAATTACATCAATCTGTTCGTCTTTCTTGATATTGACCCATCTGACATCTGGAGTAGAACAAACTAGATGAAGATAGCTTATATCTTTGAGAAAATGTTTTGCTTTAACATTGGCTTTCATCAAGCCATCACGAATAACAATAGCACTGAGCGGATCAATATACAATTGACTTACTCTTTTTCCAAAACTAGTAGCCATGAGATAATCAGGATCGCTTATTATCAAGCCTTCTTCTCTAAGGAAGTTTATCACTTTTTTAAGCACTGAGCTGAGACTAGCTGGGTCTTGTTGATACCCATAGAAAGTTTGTCCCATGAAATCTTGTAGTTCTTCCATAGTCTGTGTATTTTCAGTAGCTATTTGTCCAAGAACTATTTTTCTTAGAGCTGGTTCGGTAGCAATTCGAGATTCAATATCTTCGGTGTCAGCTGTAACATAGGTTTGATAGAGACTTGTAGCTTCGTATTCGTTCTTAGCTATGAGTATAGCATCTCCCTGTTTATCATATTGTGGTCTTCCAGCTCTACCTGATTGTTGTTTATATTCTAAAACTGGTATAGGATAACTACCTAATGTAACATTATAGCGATAGATACTCTTAATGACAACATAGCGTGCTGGGAGGTTTAACCCCATTGCCAAAGTTGGTGTCGCACTTATTATTTTTATGTTCCCTTGTTTGAAATTTCTCTCAACTATTCTTCTCTGAGATGAATTCAAACCCGCATGATGATACGATACACCTTGTCTAACAAGCTGAGCTAACCCTCGTGATTGTTTGGTCTGTTCTCCCGTACTCAAGATTTCAGAAGAAGCAAGATTCAGTTTTTCTAATTCTTCCTTTGTAAGTGTTCTAGCTACTTTAACTGCAAGTTTTTTTGCTGTTGATTCGGCCATGTTTCTAGTTGTCGCAAATACTAAAAC
>CAZPXJ010000119.1:6725-9290 GCA_964590855.1 uncultured archaeon | reverse complement strand
ATAAACCAGTTGAAAGTCCTGCGGGTAAAGTCTTAAATATATAGGAGAAAATAAGTGCTGCTGAAAAACTATTCATAAATCCAGTGAGTGGTAAACCGACCACTCCGATTATTACAGCAACCAAAATTAACCCTCCGATTGTTGGGGTTGGACCTAGCACTCTTCCTAGCAAATCAGATAATGGTTGTAAAGCTCCTGCAGCGGTTAGAATTCCCATTAGAATGAATAAAGCTATTGCGAAAATAATCATCTCCCATTCGACGCCTTCTTGAAGATAATGTTTCAATTTTGTTCTGAATAGAAATAGACCAAAAAAGACTGAAACCAAGGCTGTTAGAGCTACATCTAAAGGATTACCTGGAATGCTGGTAAGTATAAATCCCACAAGAAGAAAACCAAGTAAACCTGTTGATTTCCAGATGTTTTTTCTATCAGAAATTCCTGACCAAGGATTAATTCTCCCGATTTGTTCTTTTTTATCTTTAGTGACTTTAGTCTTTAGCTGTTTCTTATAAATAAGGAAGAAAAAGGCTGAAGCAACT
Source organism: uncultured archaeon (assembly GCA_964590855.1). Taxonomy (GTDB): domain Archaea; phylum Asgardarchaeota; class Heimdallarchaeia; order Heimdallarchaeales; family Heimdallarchaeaceae; genus UBA460. Next base: position 8,748 of record CAZPXJ010000119.1, on the reverse strand, counting down.
CCAAAGAAAAGCAAAGCAATTGGAAACATATACAATGTAAATTTGATGAAACTCATTCCGGCTTCTGGATATAGGTTAAAGAAGATAATATTGGGTATTGATGAAACAGGAGTTGGGAGTCCGCCAATAATAGTATTTATTCCAACAAATAAAATATAAGGTTCTGGATTTAGTTCTAGTTGTTTGCATGTAACAACTGTTAACGACCCTATTAGAATGATGGCACTCAAATTGTCAAAGAACATGCTTACGAAAAACGTTGTACTCCCTAATGCTATTAGTAATTTCTTTGGATCACCTTTAGTCAATTTAACAATATATAGAGATACAAAGTCAAAAAAACCCGCACCTTTGGTAATAGCTACTATTATACCTATAGAAAAGATGATTATTATAGCTTCTATACTCACTGTTTTTGCTAATGCTTCTATAAAATTGTGAGGTACTTCTTCAAATGCTAAATTATCTTGAAAGCCTTGTTCCCAATCCATAAGTACTAAATATAATAATGAAACTACTAATGCTCCTGTAGCAGTGACTTTTGTAGAATCAATCCCTTCCTTTGTGAGTAAGATGATCGTTGCTAAAACGACGATTACAATGAGTATTGTTCCTATCCATTGTAACTCTCCTAACAATCCAGCCATTTAATCCTCTTCTCCATCTGTCAATTTATTTTCTTTAAGTTTTTCTTTAATAGGAGGTTATATCTTCTTTTGGATTATTAAGATTGGAAAATTCCTTTTGTATCCCGAACACTCACTACAACCACTAAAAGAACTAGCCTAAAAATGTTTTATGCTTTAACACTAATAACTAATGTTTTTCCTTTATTCCACCTATAAGAAAAAGTATTCCACCAATTAAAACAAGAATCCCTCCTGAACCTCCAGCAACAATACCTAGAACTAGAAGCAATAGCCCTAAAAGAATCCTATTTTTTATCAATGTTCCTATTCTAAGTTGTAATTGCAACCAACTCCAAACAAACAATAGAACTACGAAACCTAATACAATCATTATGAGTCCATTCAACCATCTTATACCTGAAAATGATAAAATAGAAAGCTCTCCAACAATCCCACTAATATCTGAAGCAATAGTGAGAATTCCTTGAATCACAAGTAAAAAACCCCCAATTAAAGAATCTATGTAACCTGCACTAATCCAATTAACTTTATACACAATAACTGACATAATCATCTGACACCTAGTTACTATTAATTAATGTTTCTGACTTAAAGATAAGAAATCCTTTGTATTTATACAACTGTGACGAATTCTCGAAGAAGCAAAATTGAGGTTAAAATTATGCCTATAATCCCAAATTCTATTACTATTGTCCAACGCTTATGGTTCCAGTTTGGTGTTCGTTTAAATAAGACATTTCTTAATTTATCTGCAAAAGGGTGACAAATTGGGTCCTTTTTGAAGAATAAACGTAAGATTAACCAGTCCACAATATCCGGAAGATTAGCAGCGATAATAACCCACCAATATTCTACCAAGAAGAATACTAAAATCACAACAGATCCTATGTAAATCAATAAGTGATAGGATACCCAAAACCAATCCTTCCAATCAGCTTTGGGGGGATGATAAGTGAATATAGCTAAAGCATCAATGACAAAATGGCTAGCTATACTTAAAGGAAGCACAACAACGATTTGAATCCATAAGGCGGATGCAGGAAAGATAGCTCGGAAAATTTCCAGAAGAAGGATTCCTGTGAGTATATGGGTAGGTGCTTGCATATCAGTAATTTAGGGAATGTATATTAATATTATTCGCTTAAATATTGCTTTCATTGAACAAAGATTTTCGTTCTATCTGTAGATTTAGACCCTTAATGAGCCACGGAATCCCCTAACACCATAGTAAGAAGGCGCACTGTTATGATACACGAAAACATGGTTGTAGCGACGATCAGCAAAGAGAGCCCCACCTAGTTTTCTAATCTCAGAGGGTGTCTTCACCCAACTTGAAGTTTTTGTATCGAAATTTCCAAGTTTCTGCAACTCTC
>CAZPXJ010000119.1:0-6715 GCA_964590855.1 uncultured archaeon | reverse complement strand
ATACCCATAGCAGTTGCCATATCCGTAGCGCTATTTTCTGGTTGAAATTTTTTTCTTGACTCCAGTGCTTCACGGTCATAACAAACATTTCTGCGACCTATAGGGCTTTCTGCTGAACAATCATAAAAAATGTACTCGCCAGTCTGCTTATCCTGACCAACAACATCTGGTTCTCCACCTGTTCTCTCCATTTCATTGAGTGACCAGATTTTTTTAGTATTAGATTCCAGTTTTGCTTGTACTTCAGCCCATTCAAGATTTTGATGACGGATAATGTTTTTCTCAAAACGGTTTTTTAGCGTTCTGAGTAGTTCTTCATGTTGTTCTAGTGATAAATCCTTTTTATTGCTATTACTGTTTTTCATACTCAGATATCACCTCTTTCGAATTGGATAATCTTCTAAATCATAAAATGCTCAAAATCACTTAAATATTCTCTTATGTCAAAATCTGTAAGAAAACTGTTCAGCAAATTAGTAAAATTACTATGAGATTGAAAGATTTTAATAGAATCAAACCCTAACTAGATTCTATGAAAACTAGAACAATTAGAGAAAACGTCCTTTGGTTAGGTGCAATAGATTGGGATCGAAGGTTATTTGATTCACTTATCCCACTTCCAGATGGAACAAGTTATAATTCTTATTTGATTAAAGGGTCAGAAAAAACTGTTCTAATAGATTCAGTTGATCCGAAATTTACAGAAACACTTTTGGTTCAATTAAAAGACACAGCAAATATTGATTACATTATTTCCCATCATACTGAACAAGATCATTCTGGAGCAATTCCCACCATACTAGCAAAATACCCAAATTCAAAAGTTTTAGCAACTGAAAAAGGAAAAGAGATGTTGATAGATCATTTACTAATTTCCTCTGATAGGATTCAAGTTGTAGATGATGGAGAAGAAATTTCTTTGGGAGATAGAACAATAAGATTCATCCATACTCCATGGGTTCACTGGCCAGAAACTATGGTCTCTTACCTAGTTGAAGATAAAATACTATTTTCTTGTGATTTTTTTGGTTCCCATGTAGCTACAACTGATCTATATGTTAGAGATGAAGGATTAGTCTATGAAGCTGCAAAAAGATATTTTGCTGAGATAATGTTACCATTCAGTAATATCATTAGAAAAAACATTGAAAAAGTGAAAGAGTTAGAGATTCAACTAATTGCTCCAAGCCATGGACCAATTTATGATAAACCGTCATTTATTATAGATGCCTATGAAGATTGGACTTCAGGTACTCCAAAGAATGTAGTAGTGATTCCTTTCGTTTCTATGCATGGTAGTACAAAAACAATGGTGGAATATTTAGTCAGTGCATTAGCAAAGAAAGGTGTGAAGGTTCATCAATTTGACTTAGCTGTTGTTGATATAGGTAAACTTGCTATAACATTGATTGATGCTGCAACAGTGATTCTTGGTACTCCTACTGTTCATGCAGGACCTCATCCTTTAGCAGTGTATGCAACCTATCTACTTAATGCTTTGAAACCAAGTATCAAATTGATATCAGTAATAGGGTCGTATGGATGGTATACAAAAACAATCGACCAAGTTGTTAGTATGGTACCAAAACTGAAAGACGTCGAAATACTAGAACCTGTGTATTCAAAAGGATACCCTAAAGAAGATGACTTCAAAGCATTAGATGTCATGGCAGAAAAAATAGCTGAGAAACACAAAGAGCTAAATCTCAGTTGACGCATAAAAATTTCTAAAAAAATGAGAATATAAAAAGAAAAGAGTTTATGCTAGATAAAGGCTAATATTTGCTAATATTCTAACAAGATAGACCACTAGTAGAATGAACGTAGTTATTGTTAAGGATATTTTAAAGTGCTGGGGTTCTAGCCAGCCGTGGATTAGCAATATTGTTAAAGCAAAGGTCAAAATAACAGATAGTGGAAACAATGTCTGTTCATTATCAAATATAAAGAAAGCTGCGACCCATCCTGTAACGACTACGAATACTATTATCAAAATAGCTGCTAAGAGTGATTTCCAAATTATGCTTTTTCTAAATTCTCTTTTGTGTATTATTAGTTCAATTAGTAGTAGTAATCCAAAAACGAATAGTATTTCTCCTCCCCATACTAGCCACTCCCACCATTCTGCATTAAATGCAACTGTTACTGTTACCATTATATCACCGATTATTTAATTGATTAATGTTCTATAAATATATTCTGATTTATCTAAAAAATTTCAATTGTATGTTTTATCAAGTAAATAGGCATAAAAGAAAAAAAATCATTGACAAAATCTGAATATGGAGACTATTCCAGCATAAACTAACTATACCCACCATTCTACGTGAAAAGTGAAAAAAAAGTTGTGCTTTAGTAAATCTCCTTGGAAATTATCCCCTAAAAGTATTACTAGCTTTAGCACTTCATGTATTGAGTTTTTTAAGCTTAGGATTTTATTTCTTCATGTATTCACTATCATATCCTACTAGACCAAACATTATCCTTGCAACACCATTAATTATGAAAGTAAGTGCTAATAATACAATAAGAGTAAATAATCCAAAACCTGTATAGATTATAGTGACTGATCCAAGAAAGACAGTAATAACCCCTATGAGTATTAATAAAACTCTAAACCATGAAGGAAGTTTTTCTTCATATCCTCCGACAATTATTCTAGTTGCTCCATTAGCAATTAAGGCTCCAGCTAGCAGAATTATCATAATATTTTCTCCAAGACCTGGGTAAGCTATTACTACAATAGATAAAGGAAGCATAAGAACACCTAATCCTATTTTTAGAATTCGGGGAAATAGTGATTGATTTTTATCAAAAATACCATTAACAATTCTAGTAATACCTACGAGGATCATAACACTAGCTAGAATGAACAATAGTGTTACCAGTGCAAGACCAAAATCTGTAATTACTAGGAAAGCTAGAATGATAGAAATTATTCCAAAAGCAATATTGAATATTCTTAACCATAAACTCAATTTTTTAGAACTTGACATAGTATATAATTAGTTGAAATTATTTATAACCATTCTGGACTCTTAGTTTAGAAATTAAGCTACATATAATCTGATTGTAGATAAACTGGATTTTACTTTTTGAGGATTTGAACTAGAATAAAAATTCTCTTTGCATCATAATGGAGAAGAATACTTATCTGATATGCAGGAGTCAATTGTATTCAGCTTCTTCTTTTTCAAGAAATTCACTAATTTCTTTCAAGAACAAATCAAGATTTGAACTTAGTTGCATTTTCTGTGCTTTTTCTTTCAAGAAATCTAAATCTATCTTCTCTCTATGTCTAATATAAACTGATAGAGCATCTACGTAGTCTTGTTCTGAACCAAATTTGAGTTTGAACAAAATTAGATTTACAGGATTGTTTATTTTGAGTTCTATGTCATTATAGATTCCATTAATAGCCATACTAATGCTTTCAGCATCTAAATCACTATACACTCCTTTAATGTCCATTCTAAACATACCAGTCTTAAAAAAGAAAGTACAATGAGATTGTTCATCAAACCCTACGAAATCATCTAATGCTGCATCAAAGTTGTTCTTTTTAAGGTAAGTAACAAAATCCTCTCGGTCAAGTTTAGTATGATCTAAAATGATATCAACATCCATTGTAAATCTTGATCTCCCTAATATAAATACTGAGACTCCTCCAACAACTACATATGGGATGTCTTTCAATATAAAATATTTAACTAATCGTTTCAAACTTTCTGATATTGGATCAATTGTCATCTGTCTTACCTTCTTTTGATAGCCATTGAATTTCCATCTCTTTTAGTGAAAGAGCAAATTTCATGAAATTAGAAATTTCTTTGGTTAGCTCTTCTTCTGTAAATTTTCGTGCTCTTAAAGCCCTCCTCATAACATCCTCTCTTCTTTGCTTAACTCTTTCTTTGTTAGGCTCTAGAGTGGTCATATCTATATCTAGTAATTTACAGTATAAAAAGTATTCATATTTTTATTTTTAAGAGATAATTTCAAAGGATTTTGTACCTCCAAGAAAGGGACCTTGATTCATGGTTGTAGTATAATCTGAACCCAATCTTATCTATTAAGCAAAAGTTCAATTTTTTACTTTTTTTTCCATAAGCAATTAACCTTATTTCTATTGCCAAGAAGATAGAAGATTATTGTAAAGTAAGAGAATCTTATCCCATGGAGATATATACAGAATAGTCGTAGATAGAAGGATCTTTATTTGTTGCCTGTAAAACTCTTTCTTCACTAGAATAGTTCTTTCCACTTGAATGCATTAGAATGTAATAAAAATAATCCTATAAAGATGAGAAGATTATGAAAATTTTTTATTTCCTTAAAAATTTTCTTCTATTTAGACCAAACATTCCAAATATTTAAATACATACTGGAAAATATAGTTTGAATATAAATGAAACTGAAAAAGAGTTTACAAGTTTTGTTGGTTACAACAATTGTGGCACTATTTACACTGAATCTCAACGTTAACGCCACAGGTCCAAAAGTCAACATACAATCAGTCACTTATTGTGATTATGATGGTGATGGTGCAGCAGATGATGTATATGCTGAGGTTCTTCTTACAATGTTACCAGGAGTAAATTACCTCGTGTTTGAAGCTTCAGTTAAATTCAATGGTGACACACTTTATACAATTTACCGAGATAATCATGTCAGAACTGAAACAGAGATTATGTACAAGTTTTATTTTATAAATATTGTATTTCAAGCTGGTATATACATCTTCAACGTGTGGTTTAACATTGAAAATAATGGTCAAATTAGACACACAAGTGATACTCAACCATTCGATCCTCCAGAAGGCGATCCTGACTACCCACCAGGTGGAGGTGTTACTCCAGGACCATAGTTTGAAAAGATTTCGTTAAGAAAAGAAGTAACTTGAGTGATAGATCATGAAGGGATTCGCTAGAGATTTAATGGAAATTATACGCTTATTAGAGAATTTTCCTCTTAAATCGTACAGCGAATTAGCTCAGAAGATTGATTTGTCACCTCAAACTTTCATTAGACGAGTAGAAGACTTAAAAGCTCAGGATGTTATCCGAGAAGTTCATTCCTCTCTTAATCCTGAGAGTTTACTTTTAGAAAGATATATTGCTATTTTCTTAACAGAATCAATCGAAGGAATCAAGATTCTAGAGCTTGCATGTGATATCCACCCTTACACCAGTTCAAGAAATAGAATTTTTGGGCCTAATTACGGTGTGTATGCGGTTTTTGACATACCTAAATGGTCTTTTAGTAATTTCAACCTTTTTCTTGAAAATCTGTTAGAGAAAAGGTTTTGTGTCAAATATTATATCTATAAATCTCGAGGAGATAGGATTTTTTATCCTCAACCATTTTACAACAACATAGTTGATCTTGAGGAATATGATCTTGAAGCTTATCTAGTACAGACTACTACTCCAATGTACACTGGTAAGAAAGGTAGGGAATCTTTTTTATCTTCTTTAGAACTTCATCCTATTGAATTGTTGATGCTGAGAGATATTACGCTAGACATCAGAACACCAATGAGTCAATTAATAAAAAAGTATCAAGAATACTTAAAATCTCAAAAAGGAGAATTAAAAAACTATATATTTCCTGAAACATTTAGATCTCATCTTGAAGAATTCTTTAGCGAAGAAAGAACTGACAATGCAATCTACATGGATTTCAAAAAAAGATATCATGCACTTATAGATAAACATGTAGAAAATTATTGGTTAGGAATTAATAGAAAGTATTTTGAGATGTTTATACGATTTGGATTCATTATACACGAAATCTCTCAAGAAGAGAAATCAAGACTCTTCTCTCTTTTAAAAAATAAAAGACCTCCATTTAGTATATATATAGAAGATCTAGGTCCTAACTTATTTCTTTCAATATCTCTACCTCCTTACTATCAAACTAGACTCTCCTACTTTATGAAAGAGAGATATGAGATATTTTCCACTTACTTGATGGATAGTTTTGGACGTAATGCATGGAAATATAGGTTTTATGCAGGTAATTATGATAAAAACAATAATAAATGGAGACATGATAAGGAGTGGATGGTAACAGAGGTCGCTAGAGGCATTGAAGAAAAAATAAGACAAAAGGAATACAAAACAGTAAAAACATAGAGATGTAAAAATGGCAAGAGTATATATCGTTGAAGACGAAAGAACGTTACAAGATTTGTATACTATGTATCTGTCCAAAATGGGACATGAAATAATAGGACAATCCTATAATGGAACAGAAGCTTTAGTTGACTTGTATATAAATCACAAGACTAATCCACCGGACTTAATAATTCTAGACTATATGTTACCAGGACAGAATGGTTTAGAATTATTACGCGATTTACAACACATAAATTATACTCTTAAGACCAAAATTTTGTTCATAACAGGAACATCTCATTTGCAGTTTTTAGCATCAAAGATGGGGGTGTCTAAATTTATTCAGAAACCTTTTAATTTTGAAGTATTGAATAAATCAATTAAAGAATTAGGTTTTGAGAAAACATCAAGTAGTATATGATTTTCAGATGTATGCTTTTTTTAATTAAACCCTGTATGAATGTCTGCTTTTAAAGTATTCAAACTCTTCGAAAACTTTTGCTTACTTGATATCAAGGGTTTTTATAAAAAAGAAGAGAATATAAGAAGACGCGTGAGCTAATTGATGGATAGTCTTCATTTCATTATGCTGTAATAGA
>CAZPXJ010000118.1:0-9309 GCA_964590855.1 uncultured archaeon | reverse complement strand
AATAAAAACCATCTTAGAGAAGTATCATAAGAAGCTTGGTCTATTAACTCCAAAAGTTCAAGAAAACATAGACTCTATTCAGAATGGCGTGATTCTGGGAGGACAGCAAACAACAATCTTTGGAGGTTCAGGAATAATAGGAAATAAGATAGCAACAGTTTCTACACTTTCTGAACTAAGTAAAGAAAAAGGTAGGTTCTTCGTTCCCATGTTTTTAGTTAATACTCATGATAGTATTCAATCAGAAATCACTTCTATTCATCTTCCAAATAGTCAATCTTCAATTAGTAAACCAATTGTTCTAGAAGACTCAGTCGAAGGAGTTATTGTTAATAAAATTCAAACAAATGATTTTAAATGGCTTGAGGATAATCTTGATATAATAAAGAATATTTTCAGCGAATTTAAGAATTCTGTAGATAAAAACTCTCAAAAATTATTCATGGAAAGAATAGAGCATATCTTAACTTTTCTTAGAGAAACTTATCGTACTTCTACAGATATTGGTGAATGGATTACGCTTATCTGGGGAATTCAAGCTAACATTATAAATGATTGGGGAGTGATATTTTTTCCATCATCTCACCCAGAAATTCGCAAATTGACAGCAAGGGGATATGAACCGTTTCTTAAAAAACGACAAGAATATCTTCAAGAGTTTAATAAGGCAACAGAGAAAATCCAAAGTTTAGGGTTGAAACCCACAACAGCAGAGAAGAAAAATGATTATGCACCGTTCTTTTATGAATGTCCAAATGATGGATATAGATTAACCCTATCGTGTAGGGAAGAAAAAAACACACTGCATTTCCAAGGAAAGTGCGCCTTAAACAAAGAGGAATACGCATTTAGTGTAGATAAGAAAAACATTGATTTAAGTGAGCACATATCAAATTTAGTACCAAGATTGGATACCAATCAAGCATTAATGCAATCTATCATTCCCATTTATGTACGAGTTTCAGGACCAGGAGAAATCAATTACAATGCTCAAGTAATTCCTGCAGTAACAAGAATAGGAATACAATTTCCTATCTACGTAAAATATACAAGGATTTTATATAATACACCCTGGATAGAAAACACAAGCACTACACTCAACCCTCAATCGTTATCTCTGTTTGCAGGTGATTTCTTTAAGATATTGGGAAGTGTTGCAAAAGCTAGAAGAAAGAAAGATAGTAAGACGCTGATTCTTTCAACTAATCAATTAACAGAGATAATCGCAAATAAGATGCGAGAGATGAAAGAGATTCACGACATACCTATAAGTAATATCGAGAGATACAAATCCTGGCAATTTGGAATGTATGACGAACACCATCAATGGCAAGAAGTGAGTTGGTCTTGGATAATCATGGCAGCTGTTACAGGATTAAATGATTATCTTGCGTCATATAAAAGATATTATACAGAAAACACTCCAGTTGGAGGGATAGGATATATAAATTCAAGATTATAAATCATTCTAGAATCTGTTCATACCACGCAATATATTGATCAGCAATCTTACTTGCTTCAAATTCTTTAACAACCTTATCTCTTCCATTTTTACCCATTTTCTTTACAAGTTCTTTATCTGATACAAGTTGAAGCATATATTTTGTAAAACTCTCCTTATTCCCAAATTCATAAATAAAACCATTTTCTCCATGGTCTATTACTTCCGGAATACCTCCAACTCTAGGTGCAATGACCGGTGTTTCACAAGCCATTGCTTCTGCCAACGTCAAGCCAAAACTTTCATTTGTACTAGCTGATAGAAGTGCTGAACCACAGCTGTAAATGGGAGCGATTGAGACTCTAACTCCTTGGAAAATTACGTTTTCTGAAATACCCAACTTGTTAGCGAGATCCTCACATTTCTTCCTTTCTGGACCTTCTCCTACCATTATTAATCCAGTATCGGGATTTTCCTTTACAACATCAGCAAAAGCTTCAACGATAAATGGAGCATTTTTAACAGGTCGAAAATTAGAAACATGAATGAAATTATTTTCATATTTTATTCGAAAATCACATAACTTTACATCTATTTTTTGGTATTTCTCAATATCTATTGGATTATAGAAAACTTCTACATCTCTTTCATAGTTAAATTTGGTTTGAATTTCATTTTTCATGTAATTCGAAACGGTGGACAAACCATCTGCTTTGTTAAAAACATATGAAAGAACCGGATTATAAGCTGGATCTATACCAAGAGTATTAATATCAGATCCGTGAGCTGTTATAGCTATTGGTATGTTTGTAATTTGTTTTGCTAGATAAGCAGAAACACCTACAGGTACGGCATAATGAACATGCAATAACTCAACTTCAGTTTTCATAGCAATCTGTACTAATTTGGAAGCAGCGAGTATTGTATAAGGTGCGCCTATATCTTTGAATAAAGGATACGAGATAATATCAACTAGTTCTAAAGTTATATTTGGATGTCTAAAAGTTCTAAGTAAGAAAGGAGTATCATAACTAATTAAATGTATATCATGACCTTTCTTTGCCATTTCAATTGCTAGTTGAGTGGCTACAATACCTGAACCACCAACAGTCGGAAAACAATTTATTCCGATTTTCATCTTAGTCTTTTATAGGATAAGTATTTTAAAAAAATTATGTATCCAACTTTTTGTTGGAGGATTTTAGCCATAAAGGTCTTTCATGAACTTAGATTGTTTTTTAACAACTTCTTTACTACTCTTAGCAGATGAATAACTATCCAGATAATCTTGATTGATTTTTTGAAACTCAGCTCCCCAACTAACTAAGGAGAGAATATTTTCACTCTGTTCTTTTTTTCCTAAGATGTATAATGCAGCGCCTAAAGCTTCGAGTGTACTAAGTTTCGAAGGAACGCCATAATTATTTGGATTTGCTGCAACAAGAAAGGGTAAGGATCTTCCTGTTCCTTTTTCCAAAGCTTTTCGCCCATTGTCAATATTATTCCATGAACAATCCACACCAACAAGACCATAGTTAACAGCATTTTCATTATCAGCTGGAGATAAAGCTATTTCAGAGAAAGGAGTTAGAACAATATGTTTTGACTTTATTTGATTAATTTTTAGCTCTCGTGCCTTATGGAATTTGATGATTCTAGTCGCTGTACATTTTTTAGGATTACAAGTGTGGAAATTACATATGAAAACAGTAATTGAATTAGTCAGTTTATCATTCATTTTTCACACCAATAGATAGAAAGGTAATTGGCGGTCCCGACGAGATTCGAACTCGCGACCCCCAGCTTTCTCCACTTTTAATCTATGCTTAGGAGGCTGGAGCTCTATCCAACTGAGCTACAGGACCTGTTTTTTCTTAAAACTACCTTCTTTTGAATATTTCTCTACAATAGTCTCTATAAGTAAGTTCCTATTTTAAAATATTGAAAAAGAAACATCTTTAGTTTCTAAGTAGCAAATGGATCATATTCTGCTACTTTTTTCTTCAAAGTTTCTATTTTCTTAGAAATAACTTGAATATCTTCCTTCATCTTCAAGCTCTCAAACATTTCTAGCGCATCTTCAAAAGACCTTAAAGCTGACTGTAAATCCTCCGGTGTATTCTTCTTGAAATCTTTTTCTGCTGAACTCACATGGTGATTAGCAATTCTGATTCTTAGTGCTTTTGATTCTTTTTTATCTCCTTGTTTATCAGTACATTCAAGAGCATCCATCAAATAATTGGTCTTTAACTTGTTGTCTTTAGCTTTATCTGCAAGTTCCTCAAACATTGCCTTTGCTTCAGCTAATTTCTCTGTAGCCTTAGTATTATCTTGAGAGATCATACACTCACCTGCTAGAAGCATAGCTTTGGCTTTTTCCTCAGGTTTCTTAGTATTGGATATATAATCATCAATTATCTTTGAACAAAAACTAAAAGCTAGATTTCCAATATCTCGAAAAATGACTGCCCGATTCATCTCGTTTTTGCCTTTTCTCCAACAATCTGCAGCTCTATAAGCAAAATAAATAGCTTCTTCTTCTTCATCATTCTGAATTGCTAAAGTTATAAGGTGCTCAAATGTTCTTGCTGCATCCTTGTACCTGCTTGCATTATAATTTGCATTAGCTTCTTCTATCAGGATATTCATCTTTATTTCTGAATCTGACATATCTCTCAAACAATAGTGAAAGATTTCAATTCTTATTTCTTTTGGAAGTTGTAGCTTATCTTGCTGGATATTGAACCGATTAGTTTTTTAACAAATTTATCCTCTAATAGATTGTTTGAGTAGTACTAAGGAGATGAATTCGTGAAAATACTATCCGAGAAGGTAAGCTTCCAAACTCAAGGGGAGATAAGCATTGTTGATTTAACTATTTTTTTCGAACAATTAGTGGACAAATCAGGTGTTAAAAATGGAATACTTTCCGCTAATGTTATTGGATCAACTGGAGCTTTGACAGCAATAGAATTTGAATCAAGGGTTCTAGATGATTTCAAGAATCTGCTAAATAAACTAGTTCCTAAAGGTGCTGATTACAAACATGATCTAATTGACTCTAATGCACATTCCCATCTACGAGCATCGCTTATTGGACCTAGTCTAACTATATCAATTCATGAAGGAATACTTCAACTTGGAACTTGGCAACAACCTGTTTTCGTATGTTTAGACATTAAACCTCGCTCACGCAAAGTTGCTGTAACAATCATAGGAGAGTAATACTATTAATTCTGAGTATATAATAATAAGATGTTCAAGAAAAGAGTGCAGTAGGTTTACTTATTGTAAATCAAAACAAAAAACTAAGAAATGTCCTTACTGTGGGAGAACAATTAATTTAGAGAAAACTCAGAAAATAGCTGTAGATACTAACCCTCAAGCTAGAAAACTTGTTCAAGAATTCAATAAAAAACTTGGAGAACTTAAAGAACCAAAGTGGTATAAAGGAGAAAATTAATTTAAGAATCTTAATCAAAAAGTACGTTCACTTCACGTTAGAAATGTCAAAATGTTTTTTTACTAACATTCTTTATAATACCTAATGGTATTTTCCAAAGAGACAATAGAATTGCTAAGTGATTCGCCATTCAAACAATTCGTATTAATGGAACTAGAACGAGAAAGAATCTATCACTCGTTTGTTCAAATAGATGATTTAGATGAGCTAAGTCAAGTTTGGCTCAGTTTTTCCAAATTCTGTGCTGAATCTCTGAACAACGTATCTTCTCTTGCACATCTTCTATATAGTCGTTTTCTTGATGAATGGACTCGTGACAAATCCCAAATAAATTCTGATTCAGAAAGAAAGGAAATTCTAACAAAAAAACTGGAAGATTTGCAGGAATTTCAAATGGAATTGGCTAACCTTATGATCATATACGCAGATATTGTCAATACTGGAATATTTGATACTCAACCATCCCCCCAATACTGTACATCGTATATTGATGGTTATAGAATACTAAACTCGATATCTCAAACCTATTTTGATTCTACACACCCTCGAGCTTCAAGCATAGAGGAGGTTATGCTCACTTTTCTGTTACTGAATCAGAAAAACCAAATTATACAGCTTCTTGAGCAATCTCCTGAAGAAGTAAACAAAGAAATGTTACTCGAAGAAAAGGGGGGTTATGAATTAGTTCTTGCAGAATTTGATATCTCATTCACTGCACAATTTCTAAAACGTTTAGGGTATGATTGGTGGTGGAAAGATCCAATTGCTACCCATTTTGCTTATGAAAGAAGTCTTTCACATCTGGAAAAAGCAATGGAATACTATAGTGGTCTTTCTGAGGATCCAGAACTAAAGGAAAAGGAAATAGAAAATAGTCATCTGTTGTTAAACCAAGCGCTAAGAAATAAAGAATTAATCGGTCATTATCTAAGGTTAAGTTTTGAAGCAGCTAAGAGTGATAGTTTTATAGCAAGCGTTCAATTTCTCAACCTTGTTTTAGGTTTGGAAAATGAAGCACTCAAAGTTCTTTCAGCTAACACAGATTTGGATGAACGTAATTTGAGACTCAAGGAAGAATTAACTAAGAATGAAACTATTCATACTTTCTTCCACGGAATTGCAGAACTTGCAGCAAAAACATCCCAACTTAATATCATTATCTCTACAGGAACTAAGAAAGACGTACAAAAATTAATTAAAAACGTCGAAACAATTGTTAACAAACCTGGATTGAAAGTTAACATCAATTATGTAAGTAGTTTACCTTACGTATATCTGAACTTTGTTCAAGAACTTAAGATTGCATCACTTGAAAATCTTCCAATAGAAAAAGCTATTAGTAAAGCAGAGCTGAATCTCATAAGGTTCATCGAGAGTCTAGAATATGCAATAAAAGATATCTCAGATCAACTGATAGATTTGGAGAAAAGAGGAGAGAAACTAAAATTAGAAATTATTGAACCATTACTAGAAAGTATCTCAAACATAAAATTATCAGCGTATTTTTTACCTAAATCAGAGAGTAAAGTATACATAATCAAAGATATCGAGTGTTTAGAATTCATGGCAAATTCAATATGTTTAGAAAATAGTCTTGTAGACAAGGATTCCAATGAGGTTTTAGATATAATATATCATGCAAAAGCACACTATTATTCTACAAAAGCACTTGAAATCTCTCAACTTAGCGACAAATCAAAAATAGATAAATTATGGGTAGAACACAGATATAGTCAAACCTTCATTCAAGGTGAAGATGTTGAATTACGCTTATTTGAACTTACAAGACAATTTCTCTTCTTGAATACCGTTATTGATCTTATTGCTAGAAGCTACAAAATAGCAATTACAAAGAAAGAAACAACAAAGGAAAATTACCAGATAGTAATAAACCATAATTTCAATCAATTCACGTTATTTAATGCAATCAACACAAGAATAAGTGAAGACTGTGGTGAATTACTTCTACACAAAGATATGTTTGAGTTAAAAGATTCGAATATTAACTGGAATGCAATTGAAATAAAGAAAGTTCTATCTGAAGCATTAACAAATTTTCTGGAAGCAACTAAAAATGCAATTCTTGGAATTGGTGCTGACACAAATAAGGATAATTATAAAGCAGCCTCTTTCTTTATTGAAGCTTCAAAAGAAGCTAATAAAGCAAGTGAAAAACTACAATCAATTGCTCAATATGATTCTACATTCGCTCAGATTGCGAAATCAGCTTATGAATATGGCCTTCTGTTGAAAGAGATGGATAGAAAAACTAGAGATAGTAAGAAACTTGAAAAACTTCCAATCGATGAACTATTTAACATTCTTAAGCAATTGACTTTCTTATCCTAATGACAGTTCAGTGAACCTTTTTAAGGTAGTAAACCGAACCTTCAACAATGAATGCAGAATTTCTTGAATCAGACATTTCAGATAAAATTAGAGAAGCATTCTCTGAGATTCAGGAACTACGAGGAGAACCAAATCCGGAATATGATCAGTATTTTGTGACATTAGGTACAAGTTATCAAAGAGTAATGTTAGAAGAACCAGAGAATTATGAGAACAAACGTATTGTACTTTTAGGAGATATGGATCTCTCAGCTCTGACTTTAGGTATGGTAGCAAAACCTAGAGATTTAGCAGTAATCGATATAGACAAAAGAATTCCTGAAATTGTATTCAAATTAAAATTCGATCATAAGATTCGTTCCATTAGATATGTTAACCATGATATCAGAATTAGAATGTTAGCAATAATGAAAAATCAATTCGATTATGTATTCATTGAACCCCCCTTCACTAAGGAGGGGTTAGAAGTTGGGTTAACAAGAGCTGTACAATGTGCATCAAAAAATTTACCTTCTAAGATTTTTCTCTCATTCGACACTGGTAAAGAAAATGAAGAAGAGATAAACGAAATGGTAAATCTGATGAATCTGGAAATTGAAAAAAAGATACCAAATTTCAATAAATATGAATTTCCAACTCCTTTTGAGAAAAAAACTTCTGACATGTATATCCTGAAAGTTGGCCATGACTCTAAAGAAACAATCGCCAACCATTATTTTGGCCCAATTTATTTCAGAGAAAGTAATATATCTCTAAAACCTTACAAATGCAAATGTGAAGCTATCTATAACATAGGTGATTCTGGAGATTTTGAAACCTTAAAAGCACTAGAAGAGAATAAATGTCCTAAATGCAATTATGGAGGACCTTTTCTATACAATTCAAGTGTTTGTATAGAATGACAACAAAAAGAATTAGAATGTGAGACAATGGCAAAACCATCCAAAAAGATCACAATTTGTGGATTATGTGAAAAAGAAATCGAGTTGAATACTCAGATTCTCACAAAAGGTTGCCCATATTGTGGATCATTCAAATTCAAAACTTTCAGACAAACTGGAGACCTTGACATCAAAGAAAAAGAACTTGAATTAATAATAGAAAACGAAATAGGAAAAACAGAAATTCAAGAAGGAGTTGAAGCAATAAGACTGACAAAGGACGGAGTTTTTGAAGTTGATGTTGAAAAACTACTCTCAGAAACTGATGATCAAAACCCAATTATTGGAAGAGATAAAGATGGCTCATATTTTATAAAATTCAAAAAAACAGAGAATGAAAACGAATAAATTTAAAACTAGTCACTTTTCAAAAGATTTTAAACCAATTGAAAGTTAAATGAGAGCGAGGTAACTTCCTTGGTAACTAAAGAGCAGCAAGCAAAAGAAGATAGAATCAAGAAGGGAATTAAGGAAATTTTAGAATTCAGAGGATTTTCTATCAAAAAGCCAGAAGAAAATGATGATTATATAGATGTTTATGCTGAAAAAAAACAAGAAGAAGGAGACAAAATAACTGCGATTGCACGATTTCCTAAGAACCCTCAAATTGGAGTGAAAACAATCAGAACATTAGGTAAACTCCAACAAGAAGAGGATTTAGATGAAGCCCTATTAATTGCTGAATCAGCTTTAACTCATTATGCAAAGAAAGAATCAGTCAAATTAGGAATCGAAATAATCAGCAGCACAAACCCTCTTTTCAACATTTTTGATCATGAATTAGTTCCACAACATCTCAAGTTGAAAACAAAGGAGATTAAAAGTTTCCTCACAAGATATCAGATAGAAAAACATCAAATTCCCAAGATACTTGAAACAGATCCAGCTGTTAAAGCAATCCAAGCAAAACCAGGTGATGTGATAAGGATAGTACGTAATCCAGAAATGGGCGAAGATGGTACATATTATAGAGTGATTATCAAATCATCATCACGATTGAGACTTTCAGACGACAAACCAGTCAAGAAAGCAACTAAAAAGACAACAGCTAAGCCAAAAGAAGCAACTAAAAAGACAACAGCTAAGCCAAAAGAAGCAACTAAAAAGACAACAGC
>CAZPXJ010000117.1:0-9323 GCA_964590855.1 uncultured archaeon | reverse complement strand
CTACTACAATTCTTTCGTCAATAACTCTGCTTCTGGAACATCACAAGCATATGATAATGGTATGAATATGTGGTATGATTTCTACACTAATTTAGGGAATTTTTGGGACGATCATATTGGAATCGGAAGTTATTATATTGATGGATTAAGCGGTAATTCTGATCCTTACCCCTTAGAAACTAACCCATTAAACCAACTATTATGATTAATTCGCCTTTTCTTTTTTTTCATTTTTTTACTCAGTTAGTTAGATTTTAAATATTTTAAAAATAAGGATATAATTAGTGAATTAAATTCACTTCTTAATCTCTTTAGTAGCCATAAAACATTGAATTATAAGAGGCTCTCATTTGAGATTTTCTTAACTTCTTATGTGTGATATGACCATTTCTTCTATGTAGTTTATTACGAATACTATCTAATTTTGGTTTAGGTTCATAGAATCTATTACTTGTACCTAGTATTCTTCTGTTGTTTTGTGTTGCCATATATATCACATGTATACATTATCTTTCACCCAAATTAGTTTTTATGTGACTTACGACGGGTGTATATTAATAAGCCTCCAGAAACAGTGTTTTTGAATCTTAAATTAACAAAAAGAATAGAAAAAAGAAGATGTTATCTTCTTATCTTATTAATTAGAATTCAACGTATTCTTCAATCGTCAGTAAGTTTAACTCATATGTTGAATGAAAGGCTATTTAAAGGTCTAAAGTCCATTATCCAATAATGTCACGATTACAAAATTACTTTGCATTAGGTATCCTCTTACTGGGGTTAACTGTTACTCAGTCTGTACAAGCAGAAGTGCTTATTATAAATTTGGGAGAATCCCATGTTGCTTCTTCCTGTACAATTTTCACCGCTACTTTTGGTGATACAGTTCTTTTTGGTAACAATGAGGATTACAAATTGAATAATGCTTATCGCTGGTATGTCCCAGCACAAAATGTTTCAACAACTTACTTTGGGGAGAAGTCGATTTATGGAGCCGTTTTCTTTGGATTTGACAATAACGATTATCCAGATGTTGATGGATGGGAACAAGGTGGTATGAACGAATACGGCCTATGTTACGATGCTAATGGACTTCCAGACATCACTTTGAATCTGGATCCAAGTGCTCAGTACCCTTACACTTCACACGCAATAGCACAATCTTTGTGGGATTGTAAGAATGTTGAGGAGGTAATTGCTTGGTACAAGAATATTAAATGGAGTGGTAGTCTCGGGGGGCAATTTCATTATGCAGATAGTACTGGAGACGCTGTAGTAGTAAGTGTTAATTCTACAGGTCAATGGGTATTTACTCGAATTAGTAATTCCTTTCTTGTTTCAACAAATTTCAATTTAAATGATACAACCCATGGATATTATCCATGTAATAGATATGAAACAGCTATCCAGATGTTGAGTGAGATTAACAATGAAGAAGATCTTAATGTATCTGTATGTGCTGATATACTCTATTCTGTTCATCAAGAAGGAACTTATGCTACAAAATACAGTAACATTTGTGACCCAGTAAACCTTGAGTTCTATTTCAATAGCGGTAATGAATTTTCAGAACAAGAGAAATTCGGTCTAACTGCTATACTTGCAGATGAATCATCGTTTGAAGAGAAGAATAGCTTCTTAGGCGTATATGGTGTAGATGGAGGAATTTTAGTGAAAACAGAGAAGATAGATATTCAATTCAGTACAAATACAACTCCTAAAACTGATGATACAAACATTACTTTAATTGCAGGTGTAATTGGCGTGTCATTTTATGCAACCGCTTATACTTTATTCAAGAGAAGAAGAATCTAACACCAAAGATTTTTCAATCCCTTTTTACAATCCTACTTCATGGTTAGTATAGATCCCGAACCAACTGAGCTAATTAGTGCAGCTGCAATTGTACCACTATCATTAATCTCTATAATTTTCATAGGTTTTCAAGATTTTATCAGTGCCTATTACTATTACTTCTACAGTGCAGCAATTGTGGTTTCCTTAGTCATAAGTATTTTTACTGTTAGAAAAATCATACAAAAAAACTATCTTCTACTTATCCCTGGGATACTGTTATTCACATTTGCCTTTTCGGTATTCTTGATATCGATTTTGAATGTATTGGCTGAAGATTATTTTGATATCTCTTTAGTTGTATTCATGATAATTATTACTTCTTTTCTACTACTATTTCCTCTTGTGGAATGGTTCACATTAACAAAAAAAGGAAAAAAAGATGCGGTTTTACCTTTACAAAATAAAATAGAGGCTTTCTTGGAGAAAATAACTAGAGGGAAGAGAATTTATTCTTTAATACCTTACATCCTAATTTATGCTATTTTGATCCCTGTTTTTTATGTAATTACAAAACAAATAGTGATTACATTGATTCTCTCCGCATTTCTTCTTCCTCTGATCAATCTAGGATATATTACTGGTTTAAATGTAGGTGATGAACTACTATGGTTCAAATATTATAGAAACCAAATAAAAGATCCTAAGAAGAAATTGAAATTTCAATTAATTGGTGTGAATTGGGAAAAAAGGACTTTAGGCATGTATAGAGTGTCACTAGGCCATACACTTGCATCTCTCTTAGCAGTAGTTCTTGTTGGAATGTCTTTTTATGGAATCGGTCGCAACATCAACATTATTATTACTGGATCAACTTTCATTGGTATAGGAGTTTATATAACACTCTCAAAGAGCTTAGTTCTTAGTGGAAGAAATGCTGTATCTCAAACAAAACGAATATGGAAAGCTACAGTAATTAAAGATAAACCCAATAACGTTGATTTGTTCTACCCAATTTACATAGGAGTAACTATTCTTTCAATTATTGCTTTACAAATCCTTGCTAAATTCTCAGATCGTATTATTATTCTCAGTAATAATTTGGGGATAGAACAAAACCGAGGTTTAATTTTTGGTTTTCTCTTAATTGAGACTTTCGTCTTTCTGATTGCTGTTGTAGTTGTTTTAGTGAAACATAAAGATCCAATTCAAGTTAGGGAATTTAAAGAGGAAGAGTTTGAGAATCTAAGTCCAGTAGAGAAATTATTTGCAATTGAGAAATTATACAAAAATGTCCTAACTCATGCTTCCTCTAAACAACAGGAAAAAACACTTGAAAAGGCAATAGCTGTAGGGACAAACAAGATTAACTCCATTGAGATTTTACCCTTTCTAACTAGTCCTGAAATTAAACTAAGAAGCGTGGCAATGGTAGAGCTCAGAAGGTTATTGGAATCTGATAAAAACATTGTTAATGAGTATCTACAACTACTAAAAAAAGGGAAACTAGAATCTGAGATACAACGTCTTTTGGTTAGAGAATTAACCTATGTTGATTATGTCCCAGAATTGAGAAAACTAGCTTTGAATAAGAAGATAAGTGCTAATTGGATTGTAAGATCTCTCAGAGGTAATTATCAAGGATCAAGTGCCATAACATCAGATAACGAAAAATTGTTTGTTGCAAGTCAAAGCAAAATTCTTGTCTGGACAAAGATTGATCATCAATATATTAAGACTCTAGAGGAACACCAAGGACCGATTAAAGCATTATATTGTGATGATTACTATCTTTATTCTGGGGGATGTGATAATACTGTTATTTTGTGGGATAAAGAAAAACTAGAGAAAGTTGCTAGTCTGAAGGGGCACAAAAAAGATATTTACTCAATTTTCTCAGATGATAGATTCATCTACTCGGGTTCGGCTGATTCATCACTAAAAATTTGGAAAATAGATGATTTTTCACTCTACAAAACTATTGAGATTAATAAAGGATGTATTAACTGTATTCGAGGTACAGATAAGCTGTTATTTGCAGGTGTAGAAGATTCGAATATCTATGTCTGGTCCAAGGATAACTTCGGACTTGTGAATACTTTATCAGAACATACAGGAAAAGTATGGACTCTCTATGTAGATGACAAGTATCTGTATTCAGGTTCTCAAGATAGTAGTATCATAGTTTGGGACTTAAAAAAATTGAAACCTAAGGCTTATCTAGAAGGTATGCAAGGAAGCTCAATATTTGCAATTTGTGGAGATGAGGATTTCATTTATTCTTCATCGTATGATAGGACTGTTTCTGTAATAAATAAGAAAGACTTCACGTTGTTTGCCAAAGTAGATGTTCTTTCAAGTGCAGCAAGAGCAATCCATGTTGATGCAGGAAATCTCTATACTACTACCTACAGTCAACTCGTTCTCATTTGGGATAAAGACACTATCTCCTTAATCGAACCTATCAAAGCTCATGAAAGTAGAGTGAACTCTCTTCACAATGATAGAAAGTACATCTATTCTGCTTCAGATGATAGAACTATCAAGGTTTGGAAAATGAAAAGAAGAGGATTCAAATTCATCGCTTCTTTAGAAGAACATACAAGTGCAGTTGTAGATCTGGCGGGGGATAAGAGTCATCTATACTCGGTATCTAGAGATAAAACAATAAGAAAATGGCAGAAGAAATCATTGACTCTTGTTGAAACTATTAATGCTCATAAGAAGCGTATTCACGCAATCAGATTACTAAATGATAAAATCTATACCTGTTCAGCTGATGAAACAATTGCAATCTGGGATAAAACTACTCTTGAAAAAATTTCTGAAATAAAAATTGAAGGTGTAGGAATCAAATCTCTAGATGTTGATAGTCAGTATATCTATGCGGGAGGAGACAACCAGATTTTATACATTTATGCTATATCAAATCTTAATCAAATATGTTATCTTCAGCAAGAAGAGGATGATATCAAATCTATCCATGCTACAAGAGATTATATCTATGTTGGGCATGTAAATGGCAAAATTTTGAAATGGGATAAAGAAGACTTGAGTTTTGAGAAACAGCTAGGATATCATTATGAATCTGTGAATTCAATTGTTGATGATAGAAAGTATCTCTACACCTGTTCAAATGATAATTCTATCAAAATTTGGTCAAAAGAACAAGAACGATATCTCACTTCAATTTATCAACATGCAAGTTGGGTAAATTGTTTATCAATAGGGAAAAAATACGTTTTTTCAGGTTCATCAGATAGATCAATAAAGAGAATAAGGAAATTTCCAGAAAAATCAGTTCTGAAGGTTTTAATACCCTATTTCAGTATAATCCTAGTTTTAATTACTGCATTCCTTCTTTTCTTCTTCTTATTTCAAAAATAATGCAAAAGAATATACTAAGATAAAAAGGCAATACATGGAACATTTTTTATTCGACTTAATCATATATATGGTAATGTGCGAATACTGTGTTAAGCATGGTGGAGGAAAAAAATGGTACTTTGAAGCAAGAAACTACATGAGAAATTTTGAAACAGATGATAGCAAACGCAAAGAATTTGTCACTGATTTTGTACAACATTTTATGGATAACTATGATGTTTATCTAAAAACAAAGAAAAAGAATCTTATGATGGGAGACAATAATCCTAGTTGGTTTAAAAGATTGAAATACTCTCTTTTCTTTAAATACCAACATGCAGGTCAAGTAATACCTAATGAAGAAGCGAAGTTAGTTATGGATATTGCCGGTCAAATCTCTCTTTTACCTTGTGTATGCCGTTTTGCAAATTCTGGAGAAAAACAAAATCTTTGTATGCTCTTCTTGCACATTCCTGATGATTTATATGGTGCACATAGGTTTGATCGAATTCGAGATGTTACATCTCTTACAGTTGAAGAAGCAAAATTTAAGGTGGATGAATTCACAAAGGAGGGTTATGTACAAACTATATGGGCTTTTCTTACACCGCACATAGGCGCAATTTGCAATTGTGATTATCCATATTGTACAGCAATAAGGGTAAGAAGAAATACTGGTATTAAACACGCACTTCTAAAAGCTGAATATGTAGCAATAATTGATGAAGAATCTTGTGTAGGATGTAAACAATGTGTGACAAAATGCCAATTTGGAGCTCTTAGTTATTCAGTTTCTGAGAATAAGGTAAAACTCAACCAATTTAGTTGCTTCGGTTGTGGAGTGTGCAGAACTGTATGTAAGAATGATGCAATCACTTTAGTTCCTCGAGAAACACAATCTGCTCTCTCTAATTTGTGGTAGAAATAAAAAAACTTAGGCGTAATGAAGAATCATTCTTTATTAGCGTGAATAGTAAAAGGAATTAGTAGTTAAAAGTGCTTAATTTTAACAAGATTAATAATAAATGAAAATGGACAGATGAGAATTAGGTCTTGCTAATTTTGTCGAACAAAAACTTTTAACTCTTCTGCTTGCTTGTTTCTATTATGACTTGAAGTGTTGATGAATTTGATTCACTTGTACATAGTATACTTGCATTGGTAGTATTGCAAATTAGAATAAGAGTGATTAGCGCAAAAATATAAGGTATTATCTTTTTCTTTGAATAATATCATTTTTTTCTACCTCTAATATCTGTTTTTTCCAAAAAAGTGCAGTGTATTTACTTAATCCCTCAGTGCTGAAGAATTTATTAATGTGCTCTTTTTCTTATACTTCTAATTCTTAATGTTTTTTTTATTTAAATAGCGGTAGTTAAAATATTCCAATTCTATGTAAATATATATTTGTGATTTGATAATTGTATCGAGATAAGTTTTATATAAATCTGCAAGAGGTAATCTCTTTAGTCGTCTATACGAAATTTGAGGTTCAAACTAAAATATGACTCTCTCTCTGCCACCTATATAATCTATATACAGAATTTCTGACGGCATAAGGATTAATTCAATTTATCCTTTCGTAAAACAAAAGTGATTTAAATGACAGATCAAGAAAAAAAAGGATTCAAATGGCCTTGGGATTATTTTCATTTCCAAACTAAAGGCCGAGGTTTTATCTTTGCAAATGGTATAAAAGGTAAATTTATGGCAACAACATATTTTGCTGAATGGTTAATATTCTGGTTTTCATTGTTAATGACCGCAATAGTTACTGGATTATCAATACCATGGGAAATGATACCTGCAGGTAAAGCTGGAGTATATTTCAAATATCTCGGATTAGATTTCGTAATCTCCTTCATCGTTGCGTGGATTTTCTTTGTATTCATAATAGGACCATTAACCATGAGTATGGTTCAATATGACTTCAGAGCAGATTTCAGAGAATCGACTTCTAGAGAACTTATGTTCTCAAAGAAATCGTGGAAGTTTTGGATATGGGGTATCTTAGTAGATACAATGATAGTAATTCCATTAGCTTCACTAGTGCCTTTCTTTAATGGTATGATTTTTGATGGAGAATCTGCAGCAGTTTCATGGGCGGAATCATGGGTTTGGGCTGATTTCTTTGGAGCTTACTGGAAAGCATGGATATTGGCAATAATTATCATTGTCTTTCTATTGATATTCCTAAAACAATTCCTTGGACCTAATAAGAAAACACTCGAAAAAATGAAAGCTCAAGGACCTCCAAAATAAAATGGTAAGCAATCTGTTGCACTATTTTATACTTTTTCTCTCTTTTTCATTTTATTAATACTAATTCTACAAATTAAGTAAAGTATATTCTTCTAAATCTCATCAACATATAAGACAACTATCTCTAAAAATAACAAAATATAAGAATCAATTTTACTTTTACTTTATCTTTCTGATAGTTTTGTAACTAATATACCTACTATGAGAATACCTACACCAAATGCTAAACTTATCCCGATATTTATCCAAGCTATAGAAACATTGTTTGTTATCATAGAAGCCCTTAGAGCATCTATCATGTAAGTTAATGGTATCATTTTGGAAATTATATTAATAGCCAGAACTCCTGAAACATCAAAGAAAGCACCACTGAGAAACATCATTGGAAAAGCAATGAAATTTCCTACGGCTGTACCTG
Organism: uncultured archaeon; assembly: GCA_964590855.1. GTDB lineage: Archaea > Asgardarchaeota > Heimdallarchaeia > Heimdallarchaeales > Heimdallarchaeaceae > UBA460. The sequence goes on along the minus strand of CAZPXJ010000117.1, from coordinate 1,483 downwards.
ATTCAGGATTTTTTACTATTCTTGCACCGATCATACCTAATCCTGTAAAACACATTACTGCAGCAAAAACTACAGGGATGATTTTCCAATCAAGAATTCTGAAAATCCAATTAAAATCACCTCCAGGAAGTTTGAAAACCATCCAGGCAATGAAGAGTATAGCAACGATTGAAACTAGTCCTTGAATTAATTGCCAAACTGTTTCTCCGAGTACAACATCTTTTTTCTTCATTGGTGTTGAAGCTAATTTTCTGAAGAGACCAAGTTTCATAAAATAACTAAATCGATTAATAGTTCCTAAAACAGCATTATTCATTATAGCTATAGCTATTATTCCAGGAATAAGAAAATCGAAATAGTTGATTTGTTCATCTAGATAGATATCAATTGTTTCCATTCCTAAATTTGATTGGGAGCCATTAATTGCTAAATTAAAATTATAAACAATATTATTTATTATAGTTAAGGCAATAGACGCAGATTGTGAATTTCGATCTAATATGACACTGAGATTCACTGGATTATTGAATAAAACTTCTTGAGTAAAATTCTTAGGAATTATTAAACAGATATACCCTTCTACTTCTTCTAGATATGTTCCAGGATTTATTGAATTATTATTCTCATCTTTCAGCGGTATGTAGTTGATATCGAAATAAGGTTGACTATCATTTGTTGCTATTTCACTTAAGGTTGAAATTAGTGTATCAGTAAAATTAAGTAATATTGGCGGTGATGGTTGAATAAGAAAACCCTCATCTCCTTCATTTTGTATATATAGCTCATAAGACGTAAAAGAAGTGTTTGTATCAGAAAAAATAGCACCAAATAACAGTATAAGGATAACAGGATAAGCTACTGTGAAAAACATTGTCATAGGAGACCTTTTGAAATCTAATAATGAAGCAACAACATAAGCATTTATCCTTTTAAGAGATATAGCTAAATTAGAAAAAGTTTTTTTCTTTTTCTTTATGATCTGTGATTCCTTTTTTTGTTCTACCACAATGTTACCTCCTATTCCTTCCTCCAATTAGTAATAATCACTCCAATAATGAAGAAACCAATCCCCATTGCGATTGTTATTCCTAAATTCAGCCAAACCTTGTGAAAAGTAGATTCTAGCATCATATTTCTCATTGCTTCTCCTATATAATAAAGTGGGAAAATCTTGGCAATAGTTTGCATATAACTTGGTAACATTTCTGCTGGAAATATTGCTCCAGATAGAAACATCTGTGGGAAGACAAACGCCATGGTTACTGCCATTGCTGCTTCTGTTCTTCTAACAAAATATGCAAGAATTAGACCTAATCCTGCAAAAGTCATCGCTCCAAATATTAGTGTTAATACCATTAACGGATGGATAGTTGCTAAATTAAAACCAAATGCAATCCAACCTGTTAGAATTGTTAAAATTGCTACAAGGATGCCTAAAATAGCTTGCCAAATTAAATGTGATAAACCCCATTCCCATTTTTTC
>CAZPXJ010000116.1:0-9398 GCA_964590855.1 uncultured archaeon | reverse complement strand
CAACACTACAGGGATGGGAAGACCATTGTATTCTCTATTGCAAAATAAAAAAATTCCAGAAATAGACAGAGTTTACAACACATTAGTTAGGAGGAGCATAGATCCTGGTTCAAAAAAAGGAAGCTTCATTGATGCATTTAAAGCCGAAGCAAATTCCCATCATGGTCATGATTTAAACACAATATATCCTGATTTGAGAATAGGAACCACAGCTTTTGCAGTTCCAATGTCGCATTTTCATGGCCACTCAGTTACTGTTCTATTTAAAGAAAATATTGAATCAGAAGATGTTGAAGAATTTCTAAGAAAAGACTCTAGAATTGCTGTAATTAATCCTGCTGATTTATTTAGTGGAGATTTGTTTGAAATAAGCAGACAATTTTCGAACCAAGATTCATTTGTTGTTGCTGCACAAGTTAAAAAAATGAGTGACTTTGATGATTCTTTGGAAATACTTCTTGCTGTTCCTCAAGAAAGCATAGTAATTCCAGAAACTATTGACTGTGCTAATGCACTCTTGACTGACAAAAACAAAAAACTATCGATGGACACTACTAATGAATTATTGGGAATTCCAGAAATCAAACAACAATTGGAATATGAATTAACTCCTTAAGAATGTCTTTTTATTTTTTTGCAAATCTGTTTTTTCCTACAAACTCAATTGCACAAAAATTTTTTGCTCTTTAATTGAGGTTATTTTTTGTTAATAGAATTCTTTTTCCAAATATCTGGAATTATATGCTGGGCAAGTTTTTTTATGAACTACTCTCAAAATCGAACCGAATGACACAGCAGATTACTGACTCTAAGGGAAGAGTTTGGCGAACCCACAAAGACACTATCGAAGAGCTAGCAGACTTAATGAATGATCAATCTATTCATCCGTTGCAAACTAGTGATGAGTTATTTCATATTTTTGATGCTGTTCTTAGTTCAGAGCAAATTGATTTCATGCTTAAAATGGGGGGTGGTAAACACTCTCTGGAAAGTTTAATTGAACGAATCGACCTACCAGAAGATGAAATTAAGAAGATTATTGATTCCTTAGTTTACAAAGGACCTATTGCAATTATCAAGGATGAGGATAGAAATGATGTGTACAGTATCATGTCAATCTTTCCGGGTTGGTTTGAATTGTATTTGATGAGAGGAGAAAAAAATGAAGAAACAAAACTCTTTGCTGAAAGAGTTGAAGAACTTTTCGAAGCTGCTTATAGATTTGGAAATGAAGACGTAATTAATCAACTTATGAGGGATGTAGGTCCTCATATCAAAGTTCTCTCAGCTAAAGAAACTAAGAAAACTACAGTAATTGTTGGTAAAGAGATAGAACCCTACGAAAATATCATTTTTTCTACTCGAAATATTATCTCAATTTTTGAGGAATTATCAAATGACGAAACCATTACGATTGGTAATTGCTTCTGTAGATTTGAGAAAGAGTTGATTAACGATCCTTGTCGTGCAAATATGCCTTTAGAAACCTGCATTTCAATTGGTACTGCTGCTGATCACCTGCTCAAACAAGGTATTGCAAAACAAATCAGTAAAGAGGAAGCTATTTCTAGAATAAAGGGATTCCAAGAAAAAGGAGCTATTCATCAGACTACCCGAACTATTCCTATCAAAGATTTTCAGTCCAAGTATCCATTTGACATCTTTTGTAATTGTTGCTGGGATTGTTGTGGAATAATCGGGAACTATAATCGTGGTTATTTACCATATATCCTCAAATCTTTCCACAGGGCTGTTATTCCTGACGATGAAGTATGTACAGGTTGCGGTGAGTGTGTAGAATTCTGTCCTGTTAGAGCAATTAGTTTAGGTTCATCAGGCAAAGCTGAAATTAATGACTCACTTTGTATTGGCTGTGGTCAGTGTTTCTATCATTGTTCTTTTGATGCAATTGAACTTCACGAAGATGAGCGTGAAGTTTTCTTACCTATGTTAACCAAAAGTCAAGCTAGAATTAAACCTAAGGATTATGATGATAGCTCTGAAGATGTAATGATTGATGACTCTATCAAGAGTGAAAAATCTGAGGTTCTAGATGTAATTAACGATGTTAGAAGAAAAATGACTATTGAAGAAAATGTCAAAGTGTTCAAAAAGTGGAATAAGACATTTCTGTATTATTTCACTGATCTAGATGAATTCTGGCACTTTGAAGTTGTAAATGGTAACCCTGGTCCATTAAAGCAAGGTAAAGTTGAACACCCTGATATATCTTATACACTCTCTGGTTCAGTTTTCATTGGTCTTATGAGTGGACAAATAGATGGATTTCAAGCTTTCAGAAAGAAACTAGTTAAAGTTGAGGCCCCTGTAAGAGATTTAATCAAGTTGCAAAAATTGATTGGCTGAATAACCTCAACAAAATTTCTTTCTTAATGAACGGAAATGATATAATCTAAAACATAAACCATAAAGTATGTTTAATCCTTTGATTTTTCTTTGGAGGGTCAAAAGTAGATTCCATAAGTGGAATTTAGATGATATCCAGAGGCATCAAAGGAAACAGATAAAGAAGCTGATTAGACATTCTGTTAAACAATCACGTTTTTACTCATCCTTCTATGATGATTATGACTTATCCGATTTAACCAATTTACCCTATATGAACAAACAACTGTTTATGGATAACTTTACCAAATTGAATACTAAGGGATTGACAAAAGAAGAATGTATTAAGCATTGTCTAGACAAGGAAGTAACTAGAGACTTCAGTCAATATCATCGGGGATTTTTGGTTGGGATGTCAACTGGTACTAGTGGTAGTAGAGGTATAGAATTCGCTACAAAATACGAAGCACTATTGATGCAACTTTTAGTTTTCTTCAGATTTCCTTTTCCTAAAGCTAAGAAAATACATCTGGCTTTTATTCTTAGAGTTTTCTCTCCTGGTTTTGGTCACGATGGGAGAAAAATCAAAGTATCGTATGTCAATCCATTAGATACAGTATCAGCGATTGTAAAGAATCTTAATACTCTTAACCCCAACATTATTTCAGGACCACCCTCTGTCCTTCAAGTATTAGCAAAAGAAAAACTAAAAGGAAATCTAGAACTTGATACTCTTTTGTTAGTTTCTTATGGAGAAGTACTTGATGATGACGTTAAAAATGAAATTGAAAAAATTTTTGAAAGTAAAGTTGTAGAAGCCTACAAATCCTCTGAGAGTTTTATAGCTCTCCCTTGCAAGGATGGTAATTTGCATATTAACGAGGACACAGTTCTAGTAGAGGTACTAGATAAGGAAAACAACCCAGTGAAACCTGGAACCCCAGGTTATGTTGTAGTTACAGATTTTATCAAGTATGGAACACCTATCATTCGTTACAGACTTAACGATCTAATTACAGTCTCTCCAGTTAAGTGTTCTTGTGGATCGAATTTCAGAGTTATTGAAACAATACACGGTAGAGCTGACGATATAATTTATGGTTCTTCAATATATTCCGATGAGTTACAATTTATCCTTCCTGATTTCATCCGTAGATCAATAGTTAGTTCCTCGGATAATATTGAGGAATATACTGCTGTTCAAACATCTCCAGTTCAAATGACTATCAATCTTCAACTCAACCGAGAACTAGATGGGGAAGAGATAGCAGAAATAGAAGAAGCGATTAAAACTAAGATTTCAGTAATCTTTGAAGGTCATCAAAGTGTTGTTCCTCAAATCAACTTTGATTACTCTACCATTGTACATGACTTTGATAAGAAACTTAGAAGAATCCAACGAAGTTTCTAGTAAATTTTTTATGTTAGCACTATAGAAGTTTAATATTATATGACTTCGTCAAATCAAGAATTGAAAGAACCATCTGTAGAAATCGTTAAACCCCAAAGATGGTATTTCTTTGACTACATGCGTGCTGTAGGTATATTGGTAATAATATTCATTCATGGTGTGGTCTATCACTATGGTTTGATTCAGTCTCTAGATATGGACAATCTTAATCCATTCTTTATGATAATATATATCATATTAAATTGGGCAGGATTATTTGCCGTAATATCAGCTGTTGTTAATACTTACTCAAGTTACAAACGATTAGAAAATAATTTTGAAAATAAGATTTCCCGACCTTCATGGAAAGCTTTTGGTATTCGCTGGATATTTCTTGGTCTGTTCTTCCTAATTATGAATTTTCTTTATACTTTTCTGCTTGAACCATTTTCTATGGATTTTGGAACTGGTGAAATAACTCACTCTTTTATCCCCGGAATTATTCGCACAGGTGGATACTATGCCGTTGCTCCTGAGAAAATTATCTCGGGTTCCGTGTTTTCGATGCTAGGTTGGAACCTAATTATTCTAGGGTTATTGTTCACATTTCTTTTCAAAAACCAACATAATTTCAGAGATAAATGGAGAAGGATGTTGATTCTCATACTAGGAATTATAGTGCTTCTAATCTCTTTCTTGCGAATATACCTTTATGATGATTTTGCAAGTGCAATTGATAGTGGAGCATATTTTGTAGCCTATCTAATTGATATTGTTGCTGGAAACTACTTCCCTCTTCTTCCGTATCTAGGGTTTGGATTAATTGGAGCTTATTTTGGATTAGTTTTAACTGATGAACCATCAAAGAAGAACCTACTTAACAGAATCTGGATAGGTGTAGGATTGCTCTTAGTTGCCGTTGTAGCCTTCATTATTCCTGACTCTTTTTATGATTCAATTGGCTTAAGTGATGATATTTTCTTTGACTACATCATGGTAATATTCGAGATAGGATTCTTCATAGTTGCAGGTATCGGGTTGTTCCTACTATTCTACAATAAAAGAGGAGAGAAGATTCAGTTTGTTCAAAGAGATAGCAAGAAATATACATCAATTTTCCTTCGATTTAGTACCAACTCACTAACATTCTTCCTACTTGAACGACCTATTTCAGAGCTATTTGCTTTATTTTTGAATACAACTATTCCGGGCTGGAATAATGAAATCTGGGCGAGTTTACTTTATGGTTTATTCCTAGTTCTCTTCTGGTTTTTGATTGCCTTTTTATGGAACCTAATTGAGTTTAAAGGATCATTTGAATGGTTATTGGTAAAATTCTTCAAACTAGCAAGATATCAGACTGATAAGAAATATTAGAACCTCAGTAGTTTTTTTATGAGAAAACTACTTCTTTAAAGATTCTATTTTATTTTCTATCTCTGTAGCCAACTCTTCAAAACTATTTAGCTTCTTCTTTGAAGTTTTATCTTTCATGTAGAAATTTATTTTCTCTTCAAACAATTCTACTGCTGAAGTAATTTTTTCTATGTTACCTTCAGTAATGAGCGAGCTTAAATCAGGTAGTCCCTGTTGAAAATAATCCTTTCCTGTAATAGAAAAAGGAACATACTGTGTACTCCTGACAATGGTACCTTCTAGATAAGCAATAAATTCAGCAGTCATCAATTGCAATTCTGAAGCTTCATAGGAGAGTGAAGCAAAGTCATTCTTTTTACATGATGAACGCATTTTGTTGAGATATTCTAAGATTCCTACATATATGTCTTCAATTACATCTTGCCCTCTTTCAGGTTTAAGCAGCTCAAGTGACTTAGCTTTTATCATCTCTCTAATCTCTTCATCCAGCTCAAGAATAACCTCAACTGCCTTGGTAAGATCTTCAGTTTGAATAAGAAAATTCACTTTTGATTTGAAATCTTTTGGAAGTATTTTCAGAGAGTATGCTTCAGCTAAATTCCTACCCCAATTGTGTTTGTAGTATGTACCATTTATACGAGCTAAAGCGGAGATCATGTGAAAAATTGATCCCCAGATGTTCATCCTTGCACTCACTAAATCTCCATTTTTCTGAGCTTGGAGAATTCCATCAATTCCTTTAATTCCATATTGTTTAATTAGTAGCTCTAAGTTTTCTTCATCGTTAGTAATTACTTCTCTAACTTTTTCCTGAAGTGCTTTAAAACGAGATAATGTTTCCTCATCTTTGTAGTAGAGTATTTTACAATCAAGTAAACCTGCTATTGAATAGAGGAAAAATGAACTTTTCACAATTTCCAAGTTATTCTCTTGTTGTTCCCATATGCTTTCCCAACAGTCGATAACTATGTTTTTGTAGCGGTAAATCCAAGGCAATGAAGTAATGCCTGAATACCTCTTTTCGGCGTCTACAAGTACAAACAAATCTATATCTGAAAACTCATTATAAGTACCTCTAGCATAGGAACCGTAAACAACAATAAGTTCAATCACATCTTTGTATTCATCAATTAATTTTTGCTTGATGAATGAGATCTCCTCTAACATAACGAGACACTATGTGATATAGTATTTAAGAATGACTTCAAGGAATACGTCTCTTATTATTCATTCTCATAGATGATGGAATAGAATTCCTCGAGTTTTTCAGCAAGATGTTTAATCTCCCATTTTTTCATGTTCGAAGGAGTTGGAATATATACAATACCGTCATTGAACTTGATATCTTTCTCAATATTTTCGTAGGTGATATTGAACCTCTTATATGTTGGATTAGCAATACAGGAAATATCATAATCTGTTAAGAATTCCAAGAATTGATCAACAAGTTGATCTTCTATTTGGATAGTATTGTAAGGTGTTAAGATTGGATCTCCTCTATACCATGGGAAGAATTTCTTGAGAACCTTAGGGGATAAGCTATCATAAAACATACGATATTTCTTGGTGTACAAATCTTCCATGTTTTTGTAGTTATCAAAATTCATATACATAGATTTTAACAAAGCATTTGAAGGTTTTAACATATATCCTGAATGGCTGAATCCTGGATTACTTGTTCTGTATGCTTTAGCAAATTTGAGGAGACTAACGTTTTTGTTGAAAAAACTGATTATTCTTAAAATTTCAATAAATAGAGAGATAAATAATCTACTATTATAGAACAGGTATGTTGGTATTTTCTTCAAGAGTTCAACAAATCTCTTTCCAAGTTTCTCAGTAGGTGATATATCAACGATTCTTCGGACTTCTTTGATAAGATCTTGGTGTTCATTTTTAATATACATGAACCCTCCTCCAAGAGCTACTGGACGTTTGTCCATACCCATGGAATATATGGCAACATCTATAGATTCGTTACTAAACTTCTTATCTAATGTTCCTCCTTGAACTCTATCTTCAATAATCAAACAATTGTGTTTCTTCTTGAATTCTGCAAGACCAGATAAATCCATATCTTGACCAAATAGATGTGTTATTACTATAAAATCGCATTTCTTAATGTCTGGAAATCTAAATGTTCCATTGAATTCCTCATTTAGTTCAATAATGTGAATATTTTCAGGTTTTACGAATCTCTCAATTATATTCCTGAAAGAAGTATGGTGAAAAGGTGTTGTTGCTACAACTAAATCTTCCTTAGAATAATAATACATACAAGCTTCAAATAGAGCTCGACAAGAATAACCAATTTGTTTTGTGTAATCTTTATATTCCATCCATAAATCGAAGGATTTGATAGTAAATAAATCAAAGAAATGTCTAAAGAAAGGAAAGAATCCGACAGGTAAATAATCAGGAGCTGCTTTAATAGTTTTTCTGGGCATTCTAATTTTGCTTTTATTCAGTTATTTAAAAGAATGATGTTATAAAATTCAGTTCTAAGAAATTTATGACAACGGTTCCATGATTTTTCTTTGTCTAATCTTCTTAAAATACTGATTAAAGGAAGAGGGAAATTTCGTTATATCCTTTAGAAGTAAATATGGAAACGAAGTGAGAAGTCTACCTGTTGCAGAAATTGCTAAAGCTATTATAACTGCAATTCTATATCCTTGTGATGGGATTAAAGCATCTACTACGTAGCCACATGTTAATGATCCAAAGAATTGTATAACCCCATTTCCCATATTAAATAATCCAATATATGTCCCTCCAGATTTTTCCGGTATGATATCAAAAAGATAGGCCGTTAGACTTGGTAATCCCAAGGTTGAAATTGCGCTTACAAAGAAAACTACTACTAGAAGTTGCCACACTTCTGATACTAATATGAACGTTAATGGAAAAAATACTATTGTTACCCTATTGAGGAATATCAATTTTGTTCTGCCAAACTTGTCTGATAATTTACCTCCAAGATTTAGAAACAGTATAGCAGTTATGGCATATATCATATTGAATAATGATACATCTAACACTGTTCCATTTAGAAATTCTTCATGTCTGAGAACTATTGGAATTAGCGGCCAAGTAAATGCAAAGAAGTAACTATGAATCATTGAAACGTTAAAGAATTTTCTAAAAGGTTTATTCTTAAGACATTCCTTAAATTTCTCAATTTTGATTGTTTCACCATTAATATCTGATTTTCGTCTTTTTTTAGGCTCTTTTAATGTTAGTAATGGAATAATACTAAATACTGAAATCCCTAATGCGATAACTGTTGGAATCCAAATGTATTGTTGAACTTTAGTGTCATCCAATGCAAGTGTTAACAGAAGACCGGTAACAAGTAGAGTAATTAATCTTCCAATCGAATCAAAAACTAATATGTTGCTTGATAGTTGAGCTCTAACCTTTGGGGGAAAAAGGGAATTCTGGAGAGCTATCCATGAGGGTGTACCTAAACTAATCAATATGTTAACTGCTGCTGTTATTAAAATTATGAATAAAGGATTTATTATCCAACCAAGAAAAATATAAGGTAAAATCCAGAAAAGACTAGATATAATAACAAAAGGCAATCTTCTGCCTATTAAATCAGATAACTTACCAAAAAGGGGATTGAGAAGGGTTGATAATAGATTACTTACAGATTGTATCCATGCTAGAATTGCTGTCTTAGAACCCATATCTACAGCAATTAAACCCACAAAAGGTGTTACTAAACCTCCAGCCATTGCTGAGGCTGTTGTTTTTGTGTATAAAGCAGCTAATTCTTTCTTAGATATCTCTGAATCTTGATGGTTTTGATTAATTGATGAATTTATATCTCCATTAATTTCTTGAGCCATAAAGATTCTTCCTTTTCAAATTAAATTAGAACGAAATAATCTTGGTATAAACATTTCGGTGGAGTATCTCATTATTTTACAATCGAATTCATCACGAAGATTAATCAATCTCTTAATACTTTGTCTTTTTCGCCTAAAATGTAAGATATTTAACTGAGCTATTTTATAACCCGCTAAATAAAGTATGAGAGTGGTATTATTACTTCAATTGATGACCAAACTTCTATAGTTGATGATTTGATAAAATCCTATAAGTATAGCGAAGCTTTGGAGGATATCAAAGTCATAGAAGATGACCCCTCTCTTACAGAAAAACAATTTGCAGTATTGATGAGTAAAAAGGCTTCTGTACTTAGTCATTTGGGTTTCTTTGAAAAAGCAAAATCTCTTGCTCAACATACAATCAACCTATTTGGTGAAACAATTCT
>CAZPXJ010000115.1:4670-9461 GCA_964590855.1 uncultured archaeon | reverse complement strand
GTGGATGGCAGAAACAGTATTCTCGTCTATTAAAAGAACGTTTGGTGAGTATTGACTGCAAGAAAATTCCAGAACATGACCAAGGCGTCATTGTATAGCATGTTTGCTCCCATGACGTAAAGAGTTGTAGATATAGATAATGTGTGCAGGTATAAAATGATTTATGCAACGGAGTTGTTTTTAGTACAAAATGAGGCTGCTCATAAGACTGAGCTCATCAGAGGATGGCAGATATGAAATGCAATATCACTACCATCTGCAAGGTTTGATCTACAGTCTACTTAAAGGTAGCAAATATGATTTTCTTCACGACAAAGAAGGTTACAAATTTTTTTGTTTCTCCAATATATTTCCAGCTTTTGACCTCAAAAAGGGAGACTTACGTACATTAATCCTATCTTCTCCTGATAACTGCCTAATAGACTGCATGTACACAGCTTTGTCAAAACGGTATCTCTATAAAGAAGTGGAAGTCGGTCGTATGAAATTCAATATTCGTTCACTAGAGCGAAGGCAAGTCCTGATCCCACATGGTACTCCTTTTAGCTTGATCACAGGTACTCCTATCATAGCAAGGATTCCACATGAAAAGTACAAGCAATACCAGATCAGGCCAAGATGGGACTACGAATATGTATATTGGAGATCGGAATATCCAGTTGTGTTATTCGCTTCTCAGCTCGAAAATAATCTAATACACAAGTATATGGAATATTGCGGGACTGACAGAGAATATCCACATGATGAAGAACAGCCGTCTGGTGCAGATCGGTTCACTCTTTTCCAGAAATGTATGTTCAAAAAGCAAATTTCAACTCAAGTACTTATGAAGGAGACTACACAGATGATAATCGGGAGCATTTGGAGGTTCGACTTTGAAGGTTGGGAAAACACGGATTTAATTCGGTTCGCTATTGATGCAGGGCTGGGAGAGCGTAATTCTCTTGGTTTTGGATTTATGAATCTAGTTAACTGAATTTGATAAATGAGTTGAATTGAGAGGCGAATAAGAGCTACTGATATGCTCTCTTATTATCAGATTTATTTGAATTTCTAAAGAGCTTGATTGAATAGGTGGAGGTTAAGGAACTTTATGGTTCAAAATGATAAATAGTTAAATTTTGCTTAAATCTTCTATAGCTATATGCAATTTAACCTGATTGGAAATCCTTTTGTTGATACAGGCTTAGGAGTACTTGCAGGGTTATGTGATTGTAAGAGTCTTGAAGAGCTAACTGTAGACAAGATACACGCAATACATGGAAATGGAGAACAATTAGCCAGACGGAATGCAAAATTAAAGAGTACGAGTATGATATTTACCATTAATTCACTACTCACAAATCCCGCTATCAAGGATAAAGAGAAGAGGATTCTTTACTATAGCAAAATAACTACCTCAATTCTTGATAATATAGGAGCGGAAGACGTTACCGAGAGGTGTGAGAGTTGTGGCAATCAAAATAGCCTTGATCTTGATAATCTAATTAGGAAGGTATTGGTACCCCTAGGTTATCAAGACGAAATGAGATCTGTAGGACGAGATTGGTTTCCTTTAGCAGGGAGTACTGGAAGCGATGCTCAAGCCCTGCCTGCAAGCTCACGTTCACCTAATATATGTGCCAGGTGTCTATTTGCAGTTCATTATCTGCCTCTGGGAGTCATGCTATTAAATGGTAAATTAGTTGTATTTCAATCAACATCGAGAACCTTATGGTATACATTGATAAAGGATATAGCACAGCGAATTAACGAAAGAATTTCAGCAGATGTAGTTGATACCCTTGGCTCTAAAGAAGGCAGTATAGCCGCCACTATGAGATTGCTTAATATTATGAACGAGTTGCACGATGAGGATCTCGAATCTGGAACATCATTATTTGTATGGAGTTTTTCTAATTCTGGTACCAGTCCTACATGTAAAATAGAAGAAATACCAAATTCTGCACTCAGATTCTTGTTTACGGCTGTGCGATTTAATCTGAGAAACGAATTGAGGGACTTGATGATGAGGGACAGGAAGCCTGAATATTCATTACTAAACTCGATTTCAAAAGGCGTAGATTATGAAAATCTTTATCCATTCAAAAAATATACTGGCGCGTCAACCAATCTTTTCGTACTATATCAAACAATAGTACGACAAATCTCTGTCAGAGAGCTTGATACTGCATACAGGATTTCTAATTACATCAAAAATAGTACAATACTTGAAAAGAAGAAACTTGAAGATCTTGGTAAGGATCTAGAAAAACCTGCAAATTTTTCAAAACAAAATATGATCAAAAAATTCATAATTGATATGGTCAAACATAGTCTGCTTGCATTTGATGAGTACTACGATCTTTTCATAGACGACCACGAGCGGAAATTGAGAATTCAAACAGATTCATGGAAATTCATCAAATTCTATTTGAATAACAATGAACCGTTTGACTCATTGTACAAGGAGATACAACAAGACGTTCAAGAATATCATCTCAAATCTAAGTCGAACAACGTATTGGAGAGGAAACAAAAAGCCGTTCCAAATCTAGTAAGAAAAAAGGTAAATTATATGGGATCAATTATTTTCAAAACCTATACACAAGAAAAGGGCTTGGAGAGATTCAAGAAGGAAGTACTTGAGCGTTTCTCTAGAGGGCAAATCGGTAACAGCTGGTTAAAGAGACAATTTACAAAGCTTTCGGAAACAAATGCAGGTTTTACTTACAATGATTGGAAATACTTATTTATGAATGATGAAGGCCACGAATCTGCTTTCGAGGTGTTATACCTTCTTCGGATTCTATGGACAACATGGGCTAATGAAGAACATGATTTACCCATGCCTGAAGAGGAATTAGGTGACGAATTATCTCATATTGAACAGGATACAGATTTGAAGCCAGAGTACGAATCTCTAGTCAAGCAGCTTGTGGACGACTATATTATAAGGAAACGTCTAAGGGATCTCCAAAAGTATGTCCTAATAGATCTCAGGAATGGTGAAAAAGGACTCAATTGGTTCAGAATCCAGTTTTCCCGAATAGACAAGAATTTCAATAATGATGAATACTGGGAAGCTTTTCTATCCGACTCTAGTGGAACTAAAATACCATCTACAAGGTTATTCCAACTTCATCTATTGCTTGCCAATTATTATAGGGAACATGTTTTTAAAGAAAGACCCAACATAGAAATTCATTGAACCAAGATAAATTGACCCACATAGCTGGGACTTTCATAATCCATGCACCGGCGTCATTCCTCAATGGTGCTGGTCTTGGTGAGGGGGAAGATAGGAATGTAAGCATAGTAAAAACCTTTAGAGATGGTGCGTATAAGGTTCCATACGTTTCGTCCCAAGCTTGGAAGCGATGGTTGCGCAATACCATGATAGAAGAAACGGGTTGGAATGCAAGCATAATAAGAGCATTGCATGTGAATGAGAAAGGCAATACTGACAAAATTGGGGGGGAATTTAATCCAGTCGAATTTCCAGAAGATGATCTATTTGGATACATGAGAACCGAAAAGGGAGCAGGAACCATAGTCATTGAAGAATCTGAGTCACAACAAGAAGTGGGTGAATCATCCACTAGTACGAAGCAAAAGGGCAAGAGAGTAAAATCAGTGATGCGTGCTTCGCCTTTTAGCGCCTCAATTTTAGTATCATTACGGAAAACTGGATGGCAAGGCCGTGATGAGGGTTATGTCCATCTAAAAGAGGGGACTCCACAGCCCTATACAACACAATTCTACGATTCAAACTTGCAAGGCGTATTCTCTCTTAATTATAAGAGATTAGGTGTTTTTTCGAATATAGGTGATAGAATAGAGATAGACGAAACGTTAGCAGATGCTTTTATCAAAGATAAAAAGCTTGAAGTTTTAACAGATCAAGGCAAATCGGGGTTAATATATGGACATACAGATGCTAAAAACATCAGAAAGCAACGTGCTTCTGCCTTGATGAAGTCCTTATCACACCTTAGGGGAGGAGCAAAGCAAGCCGCTTTTGGTACAGATGTATCTCCAAAGATACTTATTCTAGCGGGTCTTAGCTGCGGAAATCCCATATTCAACAGCATGTTTGTGGATGACGGTAATGGATTAACCCTAGATACCGAGATTTTAAAGGAAGTTGTGGAAGACTATTCTGATAGGATATGTACGCCAGTACACATAGGAGTACGCAAAGGGTATCTTAAGAATGATGACGAAGTAAGGAGTCTTTCAGGCCATACAAATAACGGAATCAGCTTCAATGTAAATACACCAATTGAAGCTGCAGAGAATATGGCCAATTGTTTGGAATAATAAAATTTCCACAAAGAATGTGGTATGGGAGAAACCTTGCAAGATGCAATACATGTACGGATGGAAGGGTTTACAGCATTTTTTAAACATCCGTTAACGATCACTGGAACTCAGGTTACCCTCCCTTGCCCACCATATAGTACTATTTTAGGCTTAATTAGTGCCTGTGCAGGGCGCACTGTGTCGCATCAAGAAACTAGAATAGGATATGAATTCTGGTGTAAGTCAACGGGGACAGAGATAGAAAGAACAGATCGAATGGCTATGGATAGAAAAGGGAATTTAAAGTATCATAGGGAAGGACAAGGGATTCTGACACGGTATGTGCATTTTTCGCCTATTTTAGATCTTTATTTTACCAACCTAGACTTGGAATCTATTTTCAAGAATCCTGCAAATACTCCATCCCTAGGACGGTCCCAAGATTTGTTTTGGATCGTTAAAGTAGAACGAATAGTCCTAAACCCTGTTGAAGAAGGAAATTTAGGA
>CAZPXJ010000115.1:0-4660 GCA_964590855.1 uncultured archaeon | reverse complement strand
TGATTCTGTAAAGTCATCTATCCCTTCACTCATAGTTAGATGTCCAGAATGGTTCTCTAATGACGTAAAGGGCTTTACTCGCATAGTGGGACCTGTAGGCTTCTATCAAGCCATACTCCCTACCGTCGAGTCCAAGATTAGAGTCAAGATGGATAATCTTTATCATCCCTCCAATCTAGATAATCCTGATGATGTAATCTACCTTCATCAGTGGAGCACTTTTGGTGATTGAACGAACGTGAGTCTCCACGATGTAATCTATGCAAAGAGTTCAAAAGATCCAAGTTCTGGTGAAACACTCGCAGAACATACTTTAAAATGTCTAAAGATAGCTGATACCCTAGTAGCAAATCTTCCGTTTGAAGATAGCCTTGTGACGAAAGTCAAGCAAGATTTACTCCTAGCAATCGCTTTACATGATACAGGGAAGGCTGCCAGCGGTTTTCAGAGAGCATTGCAGAAGGGATCCAAAAGGTGGGGTCATAGACATGAAATACTCTCAGCTTCCTTTGCGTCATCATTAGGGGCCAAAGAGGAGATAATACTCGCTGTAATTACTCATCATAAAAAACTTCCAATGACTGGAATAGCAGATGAGATTCATGGATGCTTACCATTTGAAGAAATTCCATGGATTAATGAAATAAACCCGATGTGGAATCAACTATCCAAAGAATGGTATGATAATATTCTCTCTTTCTCAAAGGAATGGATGACAATAACCGGAGCGATAGATAGAGGTGATTTGTCTGATCCGTCTATGATAAAATTGAACCCTTTAAAAATGGATAAGAAATGGCTAAAGAGGAATAAACAAGTAGACCATGTACCTCTAGACAGACGTTACTATGCTTCTCTTCTTCGTGGACTTTTGATCTCAAGTGATCATATTGCAAGTAACAATATGGTCAATCCAGAATTCTTGCCCCCAAGGGTCCCCATACTTTCCAAGTACAAGTTAACACAAGGAAAACAAGGAGAGTTTTTTCTAAGAGGTTTTCAAAAGAATACTGCTGAGCACGCAGGCAACCTCATCGTTAGGGCTCCTACCGGTTCTGGAAAGACACTTGCCGCTATCCTTTGGGCACAAACAAACCAGAAGAAGAATGGCAGAATTTTTTATGTCTTACCCAACATTGCAAGCATAAATGCGATGCAATTGCGCCTGCAAAATGACTTTGGAAAAGAACTTGTTGGCGCTTTACATTCAAGAGTCACTTCATCAATTTATTCTATGTTAGAAAGTGATGACGATCTTATCTCTAGACTTAACAATCAATCTGTAGCACGAACTATTAATTCCCTTGTACGAGAGATGTGGTTTCCGATACGTGTATCCACTCCGCATCAGATACTGAGATATACGCTACAGGGTAAGGGGTGGGAGGCAATGCTCTCTGAATTTCCGAATTCTTGCTTCATATTTGATGAAGTTCATGCTTATGAGCCTACTATTATAGGATTAACGGTAGCCACGGCAAAATATCTAGTTAACCATAATGCTTCCTGCCTATTTCTTTCGGCCACTCTACCTAAATTCATAAGACAAATCCTTACAGAAGGAATCGGATTAATACATTTTCTAGAACCTAGTCCAAACGATGGACCTGATAGACGAATTCTTGAACAAAAAAGGCATTCACTGGATACCGTAGATGGAGATATAATGTCTAATATCGAAATGATATTAAATCAAGTAGAATCTGCAAAGTCAACGTTAGTAGTATGTAATCATGTTAGAACGTCACAAATGGTATACAGTGAACTTGAAAAATATACATCCGATATAGTTTTGCTTCATAGTCGATTTTGTAAACGGGATCGAAATAAAATTGAAGGCCGAATACTAAAAGAACTTCCAAGGATTCTAGTTTCAACGCAGGTCGTAGAAGTAAGTCTTGATTTAGATTTTGAAAGATGTTTTACTGAACCAGCTCCCATTGATGCGCTTATTCAGCGCTTTGGTAGAGTAAATAGATTTGGCAGGCATTTAAAACCAGCTGCAGTTTCTATATTTACAAAACAAGTACAAAAACATAATATTTATGATAAGAATTTAGTTGCAAAATCTTTGGTTGAAATATCCAAGTTAAAAAATCCACTTGAAGAAAGGAATCTAGTAGATGCTGCAGATATTGTTTACTCTGAAGGATATACGGGTGATAGTAAGCATCTTTATGAACAAGCAATAAACCATCCTCGCATTAAGAATTTCGAGGCTAATCTTGTGGCTGGAACCTCATATGATTGGGTGGAGGAAGTAATTAAAGAATTGGATGGAACGATTGAAGTTCTACCAGCATCATTAAAACAGGATTATGAGCGATTGGCAGAAATCGGCCTTAAAGTTGAGGCGTATAATCTTCTTGTCCCTGTACGAGCAATACAAATCTTGTCTTTGATCGAATTTGTAGACAGATCATCAGACCCTTGGATAATAGACATGCCTTATTCTGAAAAGTATGGATTGGATTTAAGTGGAGAAGGATATTTAAAAGACAATACTAGAGATAATATTATCTAAAAGCTCTGTCCATAAATTATCTCTGTGAGCAGTAATAAGGAGGAGATCGTACTTTTTCACACTCAGGCGGAACTAAGGTTTACGGGAAGCCAGATTAACTATTACTTTGTATGTAAACGCAAATTATGGCTTTTTTCACATAATATAGAATTAGAATCGGATTCTGATTTAGTATTACTAGGTAAATTACTGCACGAGTATAGCTACAGACGTAAATCCAAAAAAGAAGTAGATGTTGAAAGAATAAAGATAGACTTTGTCGACAATGCCAATGAAATACATGAAGTCAAACGTTCTCGAAAGATAGAAGATGCTCATGTATATCAGCTTCTCTACTATTTATTTTTTCTGAAGAGATATGCAAAAAAAGAGAGTAGAGGTGTACTAAATTATCCATTATTAAAAAGGAAAGTCTACATAGATCTAACCCCCGAAAAGGAGATGGAAATGGAAGAAATCCTATCCGTTATGAACCAGATTATTCAACAATCGAAGCCACCGGACCCAGAATGGAAGTCATATTGTAAGAGCTGTGCTTATTGTGAATTATGCTGGGGCTAGGAAGGAGCAAGACCTAATCAAGTTGAAGGCAATCTAATATAATGTAGCTGACAAATGTACTACGATGACTAAGTATTATGCGAGATTATTACATTTTTAAGAGTGGCAGAATACGAAGAAATCAAAATACTGTAGAGTTCGAAACTAGTTCAAATGGAAAAAGGACTATCCCCATTAACGACGTTTATTCCATACATCTATTTGGTGAAGTCGATCTCAATACAAAATTGATAGTTTTTGTCAGTCAACATGGCATCCCTTTACATTTCTATAATTATTATGGCTATTATTGTGGTAGCTTCTATCCTAGAGAAAAGCTGCTATCCGGCTTTCTTATCGTTAAACAAGTAGAACATTATCTAGATCCTCATAGGAGGCTAATCATTGCTAGGGAGTTTGTTGATGCAGCTATACATAATATTCTAATGAATCTAGAGCATTATGAACGCACTGGAAAGAACGTTTCTTCTCATATTGAAGGAATTAAGAAGGAGTATTCAATTCTCAAAAAAGCATCAGAGATACCTCAAATAATGGGGATAGAAGGGAGAATTAGAGATCAATACTATTCCTCGTTTAACTCTTTTTTAAGAGAAGGATTTGAATTTGATAAAAGAACTAAAATGCCTCCACAAAACATGCTCAATAGCCTCATATCCTTTGGGAACTCATTGGCATATGCTACCATTCTAACCGAGGTTTACCATACTCAGCTCACTCCTACTGTGAGCTACCTTCATGAACCAGGAGAGAGACGGTATTCATTGGCTCTAGACATTAGTGAAGTGTTCAAGCCATTGATAGTGGATAGAGTGATCTTTAGTTTGATTAACAATAGAATGATTAAGCAATCGGAACATTTTCTTCAAGAGCTTAATTTCTGCTACTTGAATGAATCTGGTAGGCGAATCTTTCTATCGGAATATCAGAAAAAGCTCGAAACCACAATTACAAACACTAGGCTAAAGCGTAAAATTAGCTATCAACGCATGATTAGAATTGAATGTTTTAAGCTAGTAAAACATCTACTAGGAGAAAAACCTTACAGAGGACTTCGAATCAAGTAATAATTAGGATTAGAATTAGATTGTATGTAGTACTTGTATATGATGTTGGTGTAGAAAGGGTAAATGAGATACATCATATCTTGAAGCGGTATCTACAGTGGGTGCAGAATTCTGTATTTGAAGGTGAGATAACTTTAGGAAAACTAGAAGAAGTGCGTGATATACTGTCTGACGTAATGGACAGAAATAAAGATTCCATAATTGTATATTCAATAAGCAACCCAAAGTGGCTTGAAAAGACCGTTTGGGGGTGCGTCAAAGGACGGACAGATAATATACTGTAGGGTATAACAAGTGAGGTCATTCAGCATTTATAAATAGAATACTCGATCGAAGGTTGCAGCCAGATTTTTATATAAATACTAGTTTTTTACTCTCATGATGAGGGGGGTTTGAATCGAACTATAATAGGATTGAAAGATATTGTGATGAAAATGCATGGATTCACGCA
Source organism: uncultured archaeon (assembly GCA_964590855.1). Lineage (GTDB taxonomy): Archaea > Asgardarchaeota > Heimdallarchaeia > Heimdallarchaeales > Heimdallarchaeaceae > UBA460. Next base: position 57 of record CAZPXJ010000115.1, on the reverse strand, counting down.
AACCAGTTTGAATCGAACTATAATAGGATTGAAAGTCGAAAAACTGGGTCATCTCGC
>CAZPXJ010000114.1:0-9484 GCA_964590855.1 uncultured archaeon | reverse complement strand
AAAGATGCTATGTCAGTAATATCTTTAATCTATGCAATTCCTGCTGTAATCATCATTAATACTATTTTAAAATCAAGTGAATTTGAAATAGTTAATATCTATCTATCAACGAACCCAAAATACGCGAATGTTTTCAACGCTTTTATTGGAACCAAATATATTTTTCTTGCAATCTGGATAGTATTAACGTTCGCTAGTTACTTTTTAAGGATCTACAGAAGAGATATAGTAACAAACATGAAAAATAAATTAAGAGAGAAAATTAACCAATCTAAGCGGTTTGGAAGTTTCAAAGAATTCTCTGAAAGAATCGATTTAAGGAAAGTTATGTATTTTGGAACAATAAGTGCTTTAATCATTGTTGAAATAATAGGTCTTTTCTTTTATTCCAATAGCTTATCTTCTTGGTTTATCTCAGTTGAACTGGTTATTCTATTTATTCTCAGTGGGGTTGCTTTAATCTCTAGAAATACTCTCAAATTATCCTTGTTCATCCTTGGATTTTTCTTTTATGGGATGACTGTTGTTTTTTCTCTTCTCTTCTCAGCAGAACATGAACTTTCATGGGTAGCCCCAAGAACATTTATTTTTGCAATTATTTTTATTTCTCTCCTAGCCTATTTAGCAATCTCAGATTGGATACCAAAATTAGTTAACAACTGGAAAGTAATCTTTCTTACAATACTTATTTTCAACTCTTATCTAAGCATTGCTTATGTAGGACAGCAATATATTCCTAATTACAACCTAACAAACAATTATCAGAATATTACCATAGCTAATTCTATGGATTCTCTAATAGATTTTAATATATCCCGAGCGAGTATTCCATTTTCAATATCAAAGCTTATCGATGGTATCAACATCTATACATTAGCTCTTATATTGAGCCCAGTATTTTCTATGGTTGAAAATGGTCATCATCTAACGCACACATGGCTAGATTATATTGTGATTGGTACGGTAATGGATCAATGGTTGGGATTGCCATATCATTTAACTCAAGATGAACTTATGTATCTATTGAATTTCTACTATGTTGGCGATTTATCATACCACATAGTAATAAATAATGGAAACAATTTTCTTCTTTACAATTTGTGGTGGGTTTGATGGAATCTTTAAATATAGTTCAAGTTACGCCTTTTTTTGGTTCCAAAAGCTATGGTGGTACTGAAAGATATGTTAGTCACTTATCAGAAGAATTAGTCAAACGAGGTCACCATTTAGATATTTTTACAACCAAAAGAAGTACCAAAATCCCTTATCAAACATATTATGAAAACATGACTGTACATCGGTTTTATAGTCCGTGGAATGTATTTGGGATAAATCCTGCCTGTTTTATGTTGCACAAGATGCTTCAGTTGCATGATGCAGATGTTTTTCATGTACATTCCTATATTTACTTCACAACAATTCAAGCTGCAATAACTAGACTCATTCGAAGAACGCCAATGCTCTTACATATTCACGGGGGGGTTGGGAGACCCCCATACAAAACAGGGTTTCTTAGAGAATTTGCTAAATTGTTTTTTGATTATACTTTAGGACGCTTTGTGATTTCACAAGCAGATTCAATCGCATCTGTTAGTGATTATGATGCCTCATTACTTAGAGAAATTGTTCATTCAAATCCCGAGAGAATCTCAATAATAAACAATGCAATAGATCCTAATCTTTTCACTGAAGTTAATCCCGTGTTCTCAAAACAGTGTGTAATCACTTTTGTTGGTGATCTAGAACCTTGGAAGGGAATACCATATTATTCTAGAGTTGTTAAGAAAGTACTAAAACGTACATCTAAAGCTGTTTTTTGGTTTGTTGGATATGGTTCTCTGTATGATTCTTTGAAAGCTAAATTTGAAAATGAGAATAGAGTCAAAATATTTGGTGCTGTAGAACATTCTGAAGTACCTGATATTCTATCTAAATCTAATATTTTGATACAGCCAAGTTTCTGGGAAGGCTCTCCAACAACAATAATTGAGGCAATGGCTATGGGGATACCAGTTATAGGTTCAGAAATTGGGGATATTCCGCGTTTATTGGAAAATGGTAAAAGTGGTTTATTATTCAAAGCTGGTGATGAAGAAACGCTTGAAACACAGATAATAGATGCAATTGAAGATTATGAAGGACTTGTTAAAAAAGCCCAAAATGCTAGACCACGTATTCGAACGGAATTCTCATTTGATAAAGTAACTGACAAAATTGAACAACTCTATTTTGACCTAGCTTCAAAGAGTTAAATGAAAAATGTTTTTAAATGATGAACTGCGAAGTTCTAGTGGTGGTAAAGTGGTTTTACAGAGGGATCACGAAATGGACTCTCAGAAAGGGTCTTAAACTAGTTTTGCTGAATTTTATTAGTGGAAAGTTTAAACCACCGACTGATAGATTCTTTCCAAAAGACACAAAAACCGTTGGTTTTTCTGAAGTCTACAGAAGAGAATCGGATGTTTCCAATAAACTGGAAGTAGGTGATTAAGAATGTCTAAAGAAAAATGGGTGATCACAGCTGCTTGGCCATATGTAAACAACGTTCCTCATCTTGGAACCTTTTCACAATTACTATGGGGCGATGTAATTACTCGTTATCATAAACTGAGAAATCATGATGTAGTCTATGTTAGTGGTTCCGATGCACATGGGACTCCAATTGTGGTTGCAGCTGAAAAAGAGGGATTGACTCCTGAGGGACTTGCACTTAAGTATCATAATCAAGTTTTACACTTATTGGATGAATGGAATATCGAATTTGATAGATATACTATTACCAGTAATCCAACCCACATCTCATTTGTTCAAAATTTTCACAAAAAAATCCATGAGAACGGTTATTTCAATCTACGAGAAACTGAACAGTTTTACTGTGAACACGATAAAAGATTCCTTCCTGATAGATTTGTTGAAGGTGAGTGTCCAAAGTGTGGTTACAAAGGAGCAAGAGGCGATCAGTGTACAAATCCCGAATGTGAAGTGATTCTAAAACCAACAGAATTAGTAAATCCTTATTGTATAACATGTAATAGAAAACCGGTGCTAAGAAAAACCAGTCACTGGTATTTTGATCTCCCTGCATTTGCAGATGAATTACAAGTATTCCTCACTGAAAATCCTCATATTCCTGGATTTGCAAAACAGAAGCTTCTAAGTATGATTGATGAAGGATTAAAGGAAAGACCAATTTCTAGAGATTTGCAATGGGGCATTCCTATAAGTCCAATTTTTGGAGAAGAATTTGCAAACAAAGTTCTTTATGTTTGGTTTGAAAATGTCCTTGGATATATTAGTACAGTCAAACTTCTAGCTGAGGAACAAGGAAAACCAGAGAAATTCAAGGACTATTGGTTTGATAAAAATACAAAAACAGTGTTCTGTATAGGGAAAGACAATATAATCTTTCATGCTCTACTCTTCCCGGCAATGCTTCTTGCTACAAAAGATCCTTACCCATTACCTTATGCTGTTGCAACTACGAATTTCATAAATTTCAAAGAAGGACCATTTTCCAAATCCCAGGGAATAGGTATATGGTGTGATGAAGCAATAGAAACCCTTCCTGCTGATTACTGGCGTTATTATCTTAGTATAAACAGAGCTGAACTAAAGGATTGCTTCTTCGATTGGGATGTATTTGCTACAAATGTCAATGTTGATCTAAATGATGTTACTGGAAATTTCATTCATCGAACTATTACATTCATAAATCAGCATTTTGAAGGTAAAATACCTGAAAGAGGAGAATTATTCGAAGAAGAAGAAATGTTGATTGAGAATATCAAAAAAGGAATAGAAGATTATATTACTGCGATGGATAATTTCAAAATTAAAGATGCAACAAATATTGCGATAAATATTGCTCGATTAGGAAATCAATATTTCTCAACAACTGAACCGTGGCATTTGGTCAAAAAGGACAAAGCGAAAACAGCAACTATACTCAATATCTCAGCAAAAATTTCAGAGATAATTTCTATTTTACTGTGGCCAATTATACCAAAAACAGCAGAAAAAATCTGGTCTTCTTTAGGATTTGAGGGATTTCCTCAAGATAAGGGAATTGATCAAATAGATTTGGAAGAATTAAATGTAGGTCAGAAGATAAAAAAAATTAAACCTGTGTTTTACAAGATTAAAGCAAAAGAACTAGAACAGAAACTTGCAGACATAAGAGCAAAAACAAAGAAACAACAAAAGAGTGAAACAAAAATGGAAAGAATAAGTTTTGATGAATTCAAAAAAGTAAATCTTAAAGTAGCGACCATATTGGAAGCTGAAGCGATTGAGAAAAGCAAGAATCTAATAAAACTTCAGATAGATTTAGGAGAAGAAAAGCGTCAAATTATGGCTGGTATTAAGAAATACTACAAACCTGAAGATTTAGTTGGAAGACAAATAATCGTTGTCGTTAATCTAGCTCCCGCAACCTTGATGGGTGAGAAATCAGATGGGATGTTGTTAGCTGCGGATATAGATGGTGAACCAATTTTGCTTGATGTTGATAAAAAAGTACCTCCAGGAACAGGTATAACATGATTTGAAAGTTCAATAAGTATTGTAATATCCGTAAAACAATCAGAAATACTTGAAATTTGGCTTTTAAAGCCTTTTTTCTTAATTTTTCTTTCATAAACACTATATGAGAAAAACATGCGAAAATAGAGAAGTATATTTTCCTAATATTACATCTCCTTTAAATAGAGATTGAGGTCGAAAACTCAGAGGTGCAAAAAAGCATGAAACTAGTCACAGTACATCTTCCAGATGAGTTCCTTCATGATCTCGATGAACTTGTCAGGTTAAAGAGATATCCAAACAGAAGTGAATGTATAAGAGTCGCAATTCGTGATTTATTAAAGGAAGAAATGTGGAATAAGACTAACGCTTTCTAATTCCACTAATAGTTCTTCTTTTGAGATGTACTAAAAATGAATTTGAAATGTTCTGATAAATTTTTCACCTAAAGTAAGATGAGTTCCACCAACAGTTGTTTTTCTTCTTCGGATTTGTTCAATGGCATCATCGATATTATTAACCTCGTTGTCAAAAACTGTATACGCCATTCCGATATCCTTTATTCGATGAGAATCTGAACCTCCTGTTACTGGAAGACTGTTTTGAGCTGCCCATTTCTTTGCTCTATCATTAAAATAATCAAAAGGTGAGGAACCATTTAATGTTTCAACTGTTATTTCCTTTAAACTATAGATTTTCCTTCCGATTCCTTTTCTCGTGAAATCAAATGGGTGTGAAGCTATAGGTAAACCATTCATATCGAGTATCTTCTCTATAGTTTCTTCAACAGATAATCCTTTTTTCACATCGTCTTTGAGACCTAGACCTATGATATGTCCACTTTTTGTAGAAATCTCAACCCCAGCTAGAATTATTAACCTGTCATCTTTGTAATCTTGATGATGGAATTTTGTAGTATTATGATCTGTGATAGCTAATCCAGATAGTTTCCTTTGAACAGCTTGCTTTATGATATCTTTTGGGTGACTCTTGCAATCACTAGAGTAAAAACTATGAGTATGAAGATCAAAAGTAATTGGGTTCATTTAACTGCTCCCCATCTCAAATCTGATCATCCTTTTCTTCTTCTTCAAAAATTAGTCTTTCCAGTTCATCAAGATCAGTAACATCAACTAAATCTTCTTCACTATCTCCTCTGACCCACAATTTATCTTTATCTCCCTTTAACTCTCTCATTTTTTCTTCTAGATATTTATAAACTGTGGATTGTTTTGAACCATTTATTAAACTAATAACACCTTCTCGAATAAATTGGATAGACCTTTGTTCAGCGATAATACCTACAGTGTTGCCAAAGACAGAAAGATAACAAGAAGCAGTTTGTTCAATAATGTGTCTGGTTCTGCCATTTTTACCAATTAATCTTGATTTTACCTCTCTAAGAGCATTGGGTGATGTTCCAACAAAATCTCTTAGCTGGAGTAAATCGAATCCGAATCCAGGATTGCTTATCTGAAACGCTTTTTGTGGACTAAATCCTCTCCCAATTGCCTTTACCATATCTCTGGATTTCCACAAACTTATTGGATCTTCTAATTCATCTTCTTCAACTAATATGATAACATCTCCGCTTTGACTATCAATTACCATTTTTGTATCTGTTAACTCTTCTATTCTTTTTTTGGTACTTCCTTTAGGACCAATAAGCACAGCAATTCTTTCCAAAGGAATTCGCACTAGAAATTCACTCGACATTTTTTCACCTCTTAATACTCCATTGAAATAACTTTTGGGCTTGGAACTGTTCCAGTTATCTGTTCATAAAGTTCTTCATCTGGTATAACATCAACCCTAAGATCTCTAAAGTATCTGTTTATATTAAGAATATCTCTATACAAAAATGCAGGTGCATATGGGTGACTAATAAGAACCGCTTGAGATACATCAATAATTATAGGTTTTTTCTGATAATACAATATATTATATTCACTCAGATCTGCATGTACCATGGTGGCATCCTCATAGAGTCTAAATATGAAATCAATAACTGTTGCATAGATTTTATGAGGTTTTTTTAAATTGACATCCTTGATTAGAGGAGCCGCTTTCTCTTTTTTCCCTATGAATTCCATAACCAAAACATTTTTCTCAACAATAATCGGGACAGGTGCTCTTATTTTAGCACTATTCATTCTTTTTAGATTTTTATATTCCTTTCTCGCCCATACATAAATAAAGGCGTAAGTACCTTTTTTGTAACCTTTGAAACGTGGATCTCCTTCTACATACATCCAGTTTTTTTTGAATTCAGCTGTTGTTGTACGGTAGATTTTGATGGCCAATTCTTCACCTTTATACCCAACACCGTGGTAAACATTGGCTTCTTTTCCTGTTGAAATACAGAATCCTATGTCCTTGATAATTCCTTTATTCATAAGCTTAACAATTAACATACTAGTTTGAAAATCGAACACACTCTCAATTACCTTAAGTGTATTCCTATCTTTATCGCGGTTACGATCTTGATCAACTTTCACATCTATTCTGTCAATTTCTTTATCGGACATAGCATTCACATCAACCATACTGAGAGTGAGTTTTTGTTTGCAAAGAGTAAAAACTCTAGGGGGCGATTAAACAATATATATATTTGAGTTAAATAATATTGAAGCTAAATAAAACTATTGTTTAAACTTAAAAATAAGCTGATTTTGTTGGTTCATTGCACACCAAAATCATCAGGAATATGTTTATTGTTGATTAACCATCTTACTTCGTTCTTACGGAAACGATATACTAATTCGCCTTTTTCATCTGGATTCATTCCGTAAAATGGCATGATAATAACAATGTCTCCCACTCTACACCACATTCGTTTTCTATACTTCCCAGGAATTCTTATTTGTCTTGTAAATCCATCTAAACACTTAACAAGAAGTATGCTGGCGCCTAGAATTTGAATCACAATACCAAATACTTCTCCTTCTTTAGGTAGTTGTGCTCTAACTGTATCGGAGTCAGCTGTAACCCAGTGTTGGGCTCCAGTGCCTCTCTTCGGTTTTTTCTTTGGTTTTGTTGATTTTCGATTACTCAAGTAATATCCTCAGATTAGAGAGAAAATTTGAGTTAAAATAGTTTTTGTTTAAAGGAATTCTATGAAATCATAAAACTTCCAGAACGAAACAAACAAAAAGGATAGGATGCAGAGGAACATGAGGTACAGAAATGAATTATAATGATTTATACAATAGAGCAAGAGAACAGCTCCCCGAAAAAGTGTTCGAACAATCAAGATTGGAAATCCCTAAAATAAGTTCTGTAATTGAAGGAAACAAGACATTCATTGTAAATATTAGGGATGTTTTAACTATACTTAACAGAGAAGATAACCATTTCCTTAAATTCTTTGCAGGTGAATTAGCAACTTCAGTTACAATGGAAGGAACCAGAGCTGTTTTTGCAGGAAAACATGCTAAAACAACTCTTCAAAACCTACTTGAAAGATATGTCAAAGAATACGTTATCTGTGGTGAATGTGGAAAACCAGATACTAGACTTGTTACTGAAACTCGTATTCTTAGGAGGAGATGTGATGCTTGTGGAGCATCAATGGCAGTTAAACCTCTCAGAAAATAAACCAGATAAGAGTGTGTAATTAAATGACTGATTTCTTTATGAAAATAATAGCACAAGGAAATGAGAAACTTGTTGCCGCTTGTGATAAAGAAATTCTGGATGTAGAACTTTACAGTAATGGTGTTAAAATTAAAGCAAGCTCACAATTTTATGGAAAGGAACTTGTAACAGCAAAAGAATTCATGGATGCAATTATGGGTTGTACCTCAGCCAATGTAATAGGCAGTAAAATCGTAAAACTTTTGGTGAAAAGTAGAATAATCCATGAAGAAGCAATATTGTGGTTGGAACATCCGGAAGATAAGAAAAAGAAGATTGGTCATGCAATTTTAATAACTTGAAGATAACAACGCTTATTTTGATGTAAGGAAGGATTTTACTAAAAGGTGATTAGAATTTCGCTGAGAGGTAGATTTTGTGCAGTTTGTGGAACTAAGAATGGGCCATTTTTGAATAATCTTTGCGAAACATGCTATAAAAAAGAACACCCCTTGGACATTGAAATCATCAAACAGGTCAATGTAGAGATTTGTCCTTTATGTGGAAATCTCAAAGTACAAGGAACAAGTGTATCTACTTGGAATAAAGATGATGGTTTAGAACCTATACTTCGTGAGATTGCTAGAAGAGCTATTATGGAGAAAATCCAAACTGATTTGTTTTATGATTGTGAATTTGAAGATAATATAGAAGAAGACAAAATAATGAACTATGGAGTAAAGCACTTCGAGATTCTAACAAAAGTAATTGCAACTCCTTTTGAGGAGTTTTCTAATTTCGAACAGGAATTCATATCAAGGGTAAAACTTCTTAGAGGAAGCTGTGGGGAGTGTTCTAAGTATAAATCAGGATATTACGAAGGTATTTTGCAAATTAGGGCAGATGGCAGAAAATTAAGTGAAAAGGAAGTTGAAAAATTAGAGGATCATATTGATTCCATAATGAAAAGATATGAAGAGTCTAAAATGATGTATATTCTTGATTTTGAAACAGATCAAGATGGAATAACGTGCAAAACTAGCACGAAATATCTAGCGGAGACGTTGGCTAGAGAAATCAAGAACCTTACAGCTGGGAAATTGTCCACTGCTTATGAATTAAAAACACAGGCAAGAGATGGGTCTGATGTTTATCAAAACACCTATCTGGTTAGATTGCCACAATATACAGAAAGTGATATAGTTGAATTTGAAGGTGTTTTTTGGGTAGTCAGAAATATAACTGAATCTAAAATAAAATTAGAATCACTCGAAAATCGTGAGTTCAAGAATTTTGATAGGAAGAGGATTAAAGATCAAGGAATAAAGAAAAGCGATGCGGGTGTTAGTCGTGAGTTTATGTTTGTTTCAGCGGAGGGAGAAAATGC
>CAZPXJ010000113.1:0-9550 GCA_964590855.1 uncultured archaeon | reverse complement strand
CAAGATTAAAAGGATCCTCATTTGAATTTGTAAATAATATTGAAAAAATAATTCAACAATTCCAAAATAATTTACAAATTCAAATGAGGATCCTTATAATCTTGCTCCCATATATCGTTTTGTTCCAACTTCTATTTCTGTTTGAGAACTACAACAACTAGTAGAATAATCAAGAGTAGCATATCTTATATCTTGTTTAAACATTCTGTAAATTCCAGACCATACCGAGATTTTCTTTGCAGTTAATACTTCCTTCCCCTTATTATCATTCATGATAAAGATTGACTTGAAAGATCCGTATTTATTAACTTCAAATACAATTTTTTCTGTTGACAAATCAACTATTTCATATCTTGTTTTGAATATGGCTACATCTGGATATATTGCAAATCCAAATGGATTATCTTCTTGCATTTGAATGAAAATGTGCAAAAACTATTATAAAACTATGGAAATAAAAAATAGAAAATTAGGGATAAACCCTATTTCTTGTTCTTGGAAAAGGAAGTGTTTCTTGAATAGCGTCTAATCCACATAGCCACCAAGTAAGTCTTTCAGCGCCAAGCCCAAAACCAGAATGTGGAACTGAACCATACTTTCTTAGATCTACATACCAGGAATAATCTTCAACCTCCCACCCTTCTTCCTGAATACGTCTAACTAAGGTGTCTAGAACATCTTCTCTTTGTCCTCCAGTAATGATTTCTCCAAAACCTTCTGGAGCCATTAGATCAGCTGAATAGCACCATTTAGGCTCATCTTCATGAAGTTTGACATAGAAAGGTTTGTGTTTTGAAGGATAATCTCTAACAAAGAAAGGCTCTCCAATTATGTTTGAAAGTGCTCTTTCCTCTTCAGTTTTCATATCATCATCCCATTGTAGATCAAATCCGTTCTCATTCAAAGTGTCAATTGCTTCTTTGTAGGTCACTTTCTTGAAAGGAGCTTTGATTGTTTCCAATACAGATGTGTCTCTCTCGAGTTCTTTCAATTCCTTGGTGTTGTGTTCAAGAACATATTGAACAATATAAGCTACTAACTCTTCTTGGATTTTCATGTTACCTTCGAAATCTACAAAGGCTTCCTCACCTTCTATATGCCAAAATTCGTTTACATGCTTTTTAGTTCTCATTTTTTCTGCACGGAAACTTGGTGTAATAGCATAGACTTTCTCTAAGCTGTAGATGAGAGCTTCAAGGTAAAGTTGTACACTTTGGCTGAGATAAGCAGTTGAATCGAAATATTTCAAACTGAATAGAGTAGATCCCCCTTCACAAGCTGAACCTGTAAGTATGGGTGGAGTTGTTTCGAAGAACTCGTTCTCAAAGAACCATTCTCTGGAAGCTCGAAGAACTGATGCTTTCACCTTCCATACATTTGTAGATTGGTAACTTCTTACAAATAGATGGGTGTTATCCAACATGAATTCCTTGCTTTTATCTTTAGCAATTGGGAAGACCTCTCCCTTATGCATTAATTTGAAATCTGTTAACTTAACTTCAACATTATTTACTGCCCTATTATCCTCTACAGGATTTCCTTCAACTATAATATAATTTTCAATTGCAGCTTCATTTAACATAGTCCAAGCTTCAGGTGATAGATTCTCTTCCTGACCAATACATTGGATGATGCCAGAAGCATCTCGTAAAACGACAAAGATCTTATCTTTCATTTTACGGATTCGATAGATCCATCCTCGGATAGTTGCCTTTTTTTCCGAGGGAATTACTTTTGCTGCACGTGTGAAAGTTTGTTCGGGCATGAGTTATCTAAAAAACTTACATAAAAAAATGTTAGGGTTACGAAGAAAATGAAATTTAAGAAAGTATAAACTATATCTTTTTAAAATAATTGTTTGAACGAAGGTTCAATGAAAAGGGAAACCCAAACTCTATTTGGATTAATGCTATCAAGCTTCATTGTTAATCTAGGGTTTGGTGCAATTATGCCTTTTCTTGCACTCTATGCGAACCACTTCTTTGAACCTTGGGATTGGGGATTCACAACAGTAGGTGTTGTTACACAAATAGGACTTTTAACTTCTGCTATGATGATTTCTCGTGCTTTTCTTGCTCCTTTCTTTGGAAAGATGAGCGATAATGCAGGGAGAAAGCCCGTAATTGTTGTAGGTCTAACTATGTATGTTTTTCTTACATTTGGCTTTGGATTAGCAAGAGCTTTCTGGTCTTTATTTCTAGTTCGATTTTTCCAAGGAATAGCTTCAGCATTAGTTTGGCCAGTAGCTGAATCAGCTGTAGTAGATATTTCAGCTGATGATAAGAGAGGCAGAAATATAGGTTGGTTCATGCTTTCAATGAGTTTGGGTTGGAGTGTAGGTCCATTTTTGGGTGGAGGGTTGTTTGCGTTAGTAGAATCTCTTATCGGGTTAGATGTAGTGAAGTTTGCAGGTATGGCCTTATTAGCTTTACCAGCTGCAGTTAGCAGTGGTAGCTTTAGTCTATTTGATACGGTGAACAATAATCTTCTTCCAACTATTGATTTAGTAGGTAATGTGGAAATTCTATCATTTCAAATAACATTTTTCTTAATGGGTGGATTATCGCTTCTTTCTGTGATTCTTTTTAACTTCCTTGTTATAGATCCGAAAACAAAGAAAGCAAATATGCGTTTGAAAGAATTATGGGTAGCTACTGTTGAAGTTATCAAATCTTTTTTCAAAATCAGAATTGGTATCCCAGCATTTTTCAAGCCATCTTTCTGGAAAGAAAGAACCGTTAGTCTGAGAGCATTGTTTATCATGGCTTTCTCAAATGGATTTAGTTTTGCAATGGTCTTTCCAATTCTATCCCTCTTTCTTGCACAATTTTATGGAATGAGTACAGAGCTGATAGGTACGGTGTTTGGTATATCAGGTATCGCAGGAGTCATGTTCAATCCTGTTGGTGGATATCTAGCTGATAAGACCAGTAAGAAAGCTTTGGTAATTATCTCAGGAGTTGTATCAGCATTGTTATTAGCTACACTAGGATTCCAAATGATATTGTGGGTCTTGATAGCTCTATTTATCTTAAGACAAATTGTTCAGCAGATTAACATGCCAGCATTTCGTGCTTTACAGGCAGATTTGGTAGAAGCTAAATCAAGAGGATTGGAATTTGGTAATGTTCAACTCTTTAACAATTTTGGATCAGTATTTGGTCCAGTAGTTGGTGGCATTCTTTATGATGCATTAAGAGGTTTTTCATGGAACCTTGGTTCTGTGACAGTTTTTGGCATAGAAATTATCATGATAATCACAGGTTCAATTATGATATTTGCAGTTTTAGTCATAGGTATATTTGTCAAGAAAGAAGATATGGTTATTAATGGAATGGATTTTAACAACAATATCCAGAAAAAACCTTTAGTTCTTCTTAAAAGCGAAAATGATTAGATCCCAAGCTATTTACTACTTAATAAATAAAATATTGCATTGCCTTTTAGCATTTTTTTATAATCTATATTGTGTATATAAACATATGAAGAAGATTAAGAAACTATTTTCTAAAAGAGCAGTTTCCCCAGTAATTGCCGTTGTTCTTCTTATAGCCCTTACTGTTGCAGCTGCAGCTATGATTTATTTTATAGTTATACCTATGTTACAAGGTGACCCTCAAATAGTCATGTTAGATCAGAGTTATACTGATTCAAATAGTGATTATTATGTTGATGAAGTTAGGTTTACTTTCACTAACATAGGTTCAGATCCAACACAAGTTACAGATATAGAATTGTATAAAGATACAACAGAACTTAATTGGAATTCAGTGACTACTTTACCTCAAGATCTAAATGTACAGTCTAGTAGAACTTTCCATCTTGTTGTAGATCCAGTTCATAATGATGTGTTTAAGTTTCCAGATAGAATATGGGTTTACTTATACTATGGAAAAGATCAAAGAAAAATTATTCCTTTGAGTATTCCCTCTCAATATTCTCCTTATGAGCTTGTTTACTATGAGGATTTCAATAATCGTACTAATGGATGGAACCCTGTAAGTTGGCATTACAACTTTGTAGCTGACCACAGTGGTGGAACTAATTATGGTACTATCGCAGATTGGTCTGCTTATAATCAAGTTCTTAGATGTACTACTAATGATTGTAATTATATTGTTCTAGATAATTACCACTTTGCAGATGTGAATATCAGTTTTGATCTTATGGCTCCAACTGATGACGCACAAGGAACAGATATCAACGGTATCATTTTCAGATATGAAATATATGAAGGTATTCCGAAATACTACATGGTAGCTTATACTAATGATCATACCTTAACTGATGATCGCAATGGTCCTCATTATCCCGATGGCGACACGATGCAAAAGAACATTCTCTATCTCTTCTATGTAGAAGGATATGGTGGAGAAGGTGCAGATTATGGAAAGCTAGAGATCTTAGCAGAAACAGATTGGAATCGAGTCAATGACCAATGGTATACTTACAAGTTAATCTCTCAAGGGGATAACATACAATTATATATTGACGATGTGTTGCTTCTAAACGCAGTTGATGATAAATTATCTGATGGAAGGATTGGATTATTCAGTGGAGCATTAATGAACTCAGAATTTGATAATATCTTAGTATGGCGAGGAACAAAAACGTAATTCCTTTTCATTCCTTTTTCTTTTTCTTTAATTTTAGATAAAATTATATACTATGATTGTTACACCCAAGTGAACCTTTATGTGTAGGCTTTTTCTCAAAGTAGGGAATGCAGTAAGTGAAAAAGTATATTCCGAGTTTATAGAATCCTGTTCAGATTATGTTGGAGGAAAGAAATTTGATGTACATGAAAGAAATGAAACTAAGCTCGAGCAACACAAAGATGGTTTTGGTTATGCTTATGTCAGCAATGACCATTTTGAGCTAAGAAAATTTAGCGAACCAATTTTTGAACGCAATCCTATTGGTGACTGGTTAAAGATTGACACTGAAGTTCTCTTTATCCATGCTAGACAAGCATCACCTGACATTGCTGTAAATATAAAAAATAACCATCCCTTTTATTGGTATAATGGAGATGAATTTGTTTTTGGTCATAATGGAACGATCAAGAGTAAGATTGACAATTATGATGACAGACGATTCTTCTTGCAAGGGTCTACTGATTCTGAAAAATACTTTTACGCGATATTAACTGAGATGTATGAAAATGAGTGGAAGGTTGACAAGCAACTGATGGATAAAATCCTGGAATTTTATGATTTTACTGCCGCTAATTTTATTTTAGCTTCTCCAAAGAAAGCTTGGATAGGCGTTTTCTACAGAAAGGACCCACTTTACTTCACCATGAAATTGTATAAAACTGATGACTCCATTGTTGTTAGTTCAAGCTTTATCCCTTCATTAGGAAGTCCAACAGAGCTAATACGAAATGGTGCTCTTATTGAAATAGATATTGAAAGCCGAAATTATTATTACTTAAGTGAATTCAGAATTTAGCTAGGAAAGGATTGATGTGTCTGAAACTAAGTCTGAAAATCAAAACGACTCAAGAGAGGAGAAGAAAAAAAAGAGCTTCGGATATAGATTTAGACTTTTTTCTATGAAGTATCTAGCTCATCATCCTGTGTGCCATAAATTCGAAAACCATATCTTCAGACTAGGTTCCCTTCTATTATGTGTAGGTTGTACAAGTGTGATATCAGGCTTTATCATCCACACGATTATATTCTTCTCACTGTTAGATACTTTCAAGGCTTATCCTATCATAAGTGGTTTACTTGCCGCATTTGGTACTGGAATGGCTTTGATACAAGTTTTTCTAAAACCTAAAAGAAGATGGCTTAAATCATTCTTCAGATTTTGTTTGGGAATAGGTTTAGGTGCATATGTTTCTATAATTGTATTGACAGCTGATCTATTCTATGTCATTGGTGATTATACAATCTTGGTTCAACTAGCTCTTTTTGTACTTCTAATACCCGGAGTCTATCTATACAATATCCTTCGAGGTGACTCACCTTATCTAGAATGTAAAGAGTGTGAAGAGAAATTCATTGAACCAACTTGTGACTACAATATTGTCGACTCATGAATTGTAAAATAAAATTATTCATCATCGCTTTCAAGTTCAAGTGATTCTTGTATCTCTATCTGATACCCCTCTGGATCGTTGAAGACAAATGCTTTAATCATGAGTTCATTGTTAACAAACATTTCAGACAGTCCGTCTACCTTAGCTTCTTTACAGTAATCATAGAATGCATCTACATCAGGTACCCTCATACAAATTTGCACGGGTTTGATCTCATTCCACTTATGCATCCCTCTTGTTTCGTCAACTATACCGATATATCCTGCTTCAGAAATTCGGTAAATTTTACAAAATCCTTGGTCTATCTCCATCGGGAATCCAAGAAAGTTCTCGTAAAAGTCTATTCCTTTTTGTAAATCTCTATAATAAATGAAGGTAATTAGTTTGCCAACTCTGTTCTTTATTAAGTCAGGTCTTTTCAAGGTTATATCACTTTCAAACTCTGTTCTATCCACCTATACAGATATCTATAATTAAAACTTCCTAGGTTTTTTTGAAAAAAAAGTGAGAGTATGAAACTCTCTTGTGACTATGTCTGTGATTTATTTTTCTAATTTGGTATAAGTAGAGTTGCTTCAAAATAATTAACGATAATGTCACCATAGATTATACCCATGAGTTTCATGCCTTCGAAATCTTCAAAACCTTGCATAGAATAGTGACCTGTAAGCTCACCATCAATGACTTTGATAACCTTTTTACCAAAGAAGTAACCTTCCAGATCACCCCAAGTAAAGTACATGTAACTGTCTCCATTAACAATTGCTCTATCGTCTTGATTATCTATTACATGGAAATAAGACTCCGTATAACCTATTATCTCCTCACCTTCTATGAATCCTGATAATGTGTGTATATCAAAGTAATCTCTCATGTGTAGCATTTTGCCTGTTATGTCTACGGTATATGTGGGTGGTTGTGCTAGCACTTCCACTGCATAGAAATCTAGTTTTTGAGCTGGTGCAGCTTGACTAAGTGTTGGTATCAAACAAACTCCAATTAATGAGACTAAAGCAAAAACAAGTATTATTTTAGTTTTTTTCATTTACTCACCTAAATGTAACTTTTTAGTTACAAATATTATGTAACCTAATTGATACATATAAGTTTTTTGGGATTTTTGTTGTAGGATGCAAAATTAATTACAAAGATATCCTAAACTTTCTTGCAATCATTTATTTTGTCTTAAAAGTAGACTAATCTTCTAATAAGCTCTGCTTCAGAATTTTTCATGTAAGGCACATAAACTGTCGCTAAACGATTTTTGTCGCTAAAAACACCACTTAGCCTTACTTCCTTTATTTAAACCCTCTCCCTTCTTGGAAATGTCTCCTACCAAGAAGTAGACCTTCCCAACAAGGTTTTTTTATGTTCTAATTTTCATCTCTAGGGGTTCTTTCTCTTTATTTCCTTTTAGATCAATATTTTTACCAAGAATAATAATTGCTATTGGATAAAGAAGTGCTAGACAACCTTCTATTATGATGGATACGATGAATGGTAAATTGTGATTTGCCTGCCATACTTTTCTTGACCCTAAGGAAGTTCCTATTCCACCAACTTCTGCTGAGAAAGGTGCAAAGCTAGCTGAATCCCATAGAGCTCCTCCCATAATGGGGCCAATAATATGTCCTAGGTTGTTCATAAAATCATGAAAACCGAATATTGTACCTCTTCTTTCTTTAGATACCGTACTAACTATTTTCGTTAGCATCAATCCTGCAGTTGCTACTACAGTAGAGTCAACTAGAAAGATTAGAGAGAATTGCCAAATTTGTGTTGACTGTATTAGTAACCAAGTCATAACTGCACCTATTACACTCACAGAAGCTAGCGTATACTTGGGATTCAGTTTGTCTGCAATTCTTCCTAAACGAGGGGCGAGAATGACTGAGAGTATTCCTCCTGGAGCATATGCTATTATTATGAATCGTATATCTTGAGTTATATTTTCAAGAAGGAAGAATTCTATAAAGGATCCAACTAACGACCCTATGAGTGCTTCTATAAAAAGTATTAACAAGAGAAGGATGAAACTATAGATTATAATTTTCTTAGACAGTTTCTTCCGTTCTTCAGTATCAACAATATCAATGAATTTAATCATAGGAGTCAGCTGAAGTACTTTAAAGCCAGCATAAATATTTGAAATAGCATAAAGTAAGAGTGGACTAAACGCTATAGCAGAGTACATGATTTCTGAAGAAAAAGTGAACTCTGAAGCTGTCCATAAAATTGTGAACCCTACTGATGCTCCAATGAATCCACCGATACCACTTTGTTGAGAAAATTTTCCAAAAGCTTCAGATCTGTGTTCGTATTCAGTTGCATCAGCTACAGTTGTTTCAAAAGGTGTCCAGAAGAAACCTGCACCAAAACCTAGTATTAGCATTCCAAGTGTCATCATCCAATAGAGGTTGAACATAAACGAGAAGTAAGTTAAGATATAGGAGACAAATCTTCCAACTGAAGCTCCGAAAATTAATTTTGGTCGAAGTTCTCTTTTATTAGATAAGAATCCTGCGAACAATGCACTAACAGTGAACCCTATAGTTCTCAAAGAAAAAACGAAACCCAATTGTAATCCACTAATTTTCAGGCTGAGAAAAGAAATAATGGGAATTAGAAAGCCAACAAAATAGAAACCAACTGAACTAAATCTTAGTTGTTTGATAAGTTTAAATAGATCTTGATCAAGTGGGTTGGATTTTCCATTTAAGGAAGGCATTGAAGAAATTAAAACTAACATGTTTATAATTTCTACTATGAATAGCTGGGTAAGAATAATTTATCTTGGTTCAATAGTAGTGCTATCAATTTTAGTAAAAAAATGAAAAATGAAGGATTACAAATTATCCTTCTTTCTTTTCTTGATAAATACGGGCATTAACAAACTTATCAATAATATTAGACATCCTATCAATCCTGATAAGAAACTTCCTTCGTCTGTTGGACTTGTTGTTTCTATTTCTTGTCCAATGAGAGTAATAACTATTACATTATTATCTTCTGAAACTTCGTCAAGATCGGAATCATAATCTAGCTCAAAAGTAAAAGTTCGCTGTTCTGGGCCTGGAAGTGTCCAATTATAAGGTATGATATATTTTTCTCCAATATCCAAAGGGGGTATATCAAAAATTTGAACCGTATCTAGAACAGTATATGCAATTTTAGTGCTTACTGAGATATTTTCTTCTCCTGTATTAGTTATGATAATATTCATCTCTAGATTTTGATCCCACTCTTGTTTGTAAGTTAAGGGAAGAGTCTGGAAACTGAGATCTGGTTTGATTTCTTTGTTGAGTATGAGTTGATCAATGAGCGAATAGTTAGGACGGTAAGCTTTCACATGAAGTTTGTCTTCGCTGATGTCAAAAAACAAGAAATTGTAAGTTTCTTCGGCATATACAGATATATCTAGAATATTTGATGGAACTATTTGATAGAGTGAAGAACCAGCACCTCCGGAAATAATGTAATTAACATCATTACAGAACAATC